>CAJQQM010000247.1 GCA_905480485.1 uncultured Aureispira sp. | reverse complement strand
CATTGACCGTAACACTGATAGAGTGGTCTACCCATTTTTGAACGGCCCCTTGCAGACGAACTTTTTCGAGCCAGTCGACGTCGTTTGCCGTCGCTTCAAAATAGGGCGATTTAGCAATTATTGATTCAAGACCAGTTTCATCAAGTTTCGAAACTTGATCGAGGTCGTAACCTTTTATTTTTAGCCATTCAAGGAACTTGTGATGAAAAACATGATATTCTTCCCAAGAATCACCCACTTCATCAACAAAGGCTACTTTGACACTTTTGTCACTAGGGTTTACTTTACGCCTTCTTTTGTACGATACCATAAATACGGGTTCGATGCCTGAGGTGGTCTGTGTCATCAGACTTGTGGTGCCGGTAGGTGCGATGGTCAGTAAGGCAATGTTGCGACGACCATATTTTACCATGTCGTCATATAATTTCGAGTCCGCTTCGCGAATTCTGGCAATCATAGGATTTTCGCATTCAATAGAAGCATCATAAATGGAAAATGGGCCTCTATCTTTGGCTAAATCTACCGACGAACGGTAGGCAGCAAGTGCTAAATTTTTGTGTACTTTCGTCGAAAAATTGGTAGCTTCAGGGCTACCATACTTATAGCCCAAAGCAGCCAACATATCCCCTTCGGCGGTAATGCCTACCCCGGTTCTTCTGCCTTGGATTGCTTTGGTTTTGATTTTGTCCCAAAGCATCATTTCAGTACGTTTAATTTCTTCTCCCTCAGGATCGGCTTTTAATTTTTGGATAATAACATCAATTTTTTCTAATTCCAAATCAACAATATCATCCATTATTCTTTGAGCCATGGCAACATGTTTATTGAATAGCTCAAAGTTGAACCGAGCCGAAGCGGTAAATGGTTGTTCTACATAGCTGTATAAGTTGATAGCTAAAAGTCTGCAACTATCATAGGGGCAGAGTGGAATTTCTCCACATGGATTCGTAGAGACAGTTTCAAACCCTAGTTCGCTGTAACAGTCTGGAATAGACTCCTGTACAATAGTGTCCCAAAATAAGATGCCTGGTTCGGCAGATTTCCAAGCATTATGTATGATTTTGTTCCATAAATTTTTGGCATTGACCGTCCGAGTGAATACAGGATCTTCAGCATTGATAGGGTATTGTTGAATGAAATTTTTGTCTTCCTTGACCGCAGTCATAAAATCATGCCCAATACGCACCGATACATTCGCACCCGTTACTTTAGTGCCATCCATTTTTGCATCAATAAATTGTTCAGAATCGGGATGTTTTATCGATACAGAAAGCATCAAAGCTCCTCTTCGGCCATCTTGTGCTACTTCACGGGTCGAATTAGAGTATCGTTCCATAAATGGTACGATGCCCGTAGAGGTGAGGGCTGAGTTCTTTACAGGACTACCTTTGGGGCGTATATGTGATAAATCGTGCCCCACGCCACCACGTCTTTTCATCAATTGAACTTGTTCTTCGTCAATTTTTAAAATGCCACCATAAGAATCTGAATGGGCATCATTGCCTATTACAAAACAATTAGACAAAGAACCAATTTGATGATTGTTGCCGATTCCAGCCATAGGACCTCCTTGAGGGACTATATATCGAAAATCTTTTAGAACCGCGTAAATTTCTTCTTGACTATAAGGTGCGGTATATTGTTTTTCAATTCTTGCAATTTCAGCTGCAAGGCGTTGATGCATTTGGTCGGGGGTGTTTTCGAAAATGTTGCCTTGAGAATCTTTTAAGGCATATTTGTTTATCCATACCGTGGCTGCTAAAGCGTCACCGTTAAAATAGGCAGTAGCGGCATCCAATGCTTCTTCAAAACTGTAGGATTTAGCTTGGGACAAAGTTGGGTTTTTGGGGCTAGGTTTGTTGGAGTTTTTCATAGGAAAAGGTGGGGGTTTAATAGGTTATCAGTACCGATTGGACATCGTAATTATCTAATAATAAATTACGTATTTATCCCAAAAAATCCTAGCCTTTTCGCTTTTTTCGAGATAATAATTTTTGATGGATTGCTCACAAAAGCCATAACTTATGTTGGGTTAGCTTCAAAAATCTGTCCTGTACTTTTTTTTTGAGCTAATTAAGGACTACACATTGTGGTTAGCCCTCGTATATTGTAAGGTGGTTTTGTTCTTAAATGTCCAAAAAAAAGTATATTTGCCTATTGTAAATCAGAAATTTTGTTTCAGTTAATTATAAGCTTGTCGTTTTGCTCCTTCCTTTAAAGCAAATCGCCATTTAACCAGCTAACAAACTATGAATCTAGATCAGTTATTCGAAAAGTTTAATAATAATATCGACATTGATTTTTTTATTCTAAACCTTGTAGTAGCCACTGTATTGGCCTTGGTGCTTGCACAGTTTTATATACGATTTGGTAATGCGGTTGCCAATCGAAGAAAATTTGCCAGTAATTTTATTCCTTTAGCCATTACAACGGTCCTTATTATTACGATTATCAAGTCTTCAATAGCACTTTCTTTAGGCTTGGTAGGGGCGCTTTCTATTGTGCGTTTTAGAGCTGCAATAAAAGATCCTGAAGAATTAATCTACTTGTTTTTAGTAATAAGTATTGGCTTGGCTACCGGAGCAAATTATCCTATTTTGGCTACTATAGCCGTATCCGTAATCTTAATCTTATTATACATTAATTATTTGTTACAAAGTAAACATGCCCACCAAAAAGACAACAGCATGTATGTCAATATTGCTTCTGCTGCTACATCGGTGGATGCCTTCTTAGATATTGTGAACAAACACATGCAATATGTCGAATTGAAGCGGCTCGATAGAAGCAAAGAGGGGATAGATGTAACATTTATATGCAAAACTGAATCTATTCAGGCATTAACATCAATGCAAGATGCTCTTATTCAATTAGCGCCTGAGTCAACTACCGTATCGGTTGTAGACCAACCTGATTTAATTGTCTAATCTACCTTATATTCATATTCCACAACCAGCTATCTAAGAAGATGCGTTTCGAAAGAAAATATAGAATTGATAATCTGTCGCTGCAGCACGTTCAACAAGTACTGCGGGTTCACCCTGCATCTTTTTACAAAATATTTCCGGATAGAGTTGTTAATAATATCTATTTTGATACGCCTCACATGAGCTGTTTGCAGGATAATTTGAACGGAGTGAACATCCGAAAAAAGTACCGTTTAAGGTGGTATGGCCCTCAACCACATCTGCTCAAAAATCCACAATTAGAAATCAAATTTAAAGAAAATGATTTGGGTGGTAAAACAATATTTAAATTAGCGGACGCGCAGCTAAATGATTTGGATTCTATCAGCAATCAGGTGCATGCAGCCTTAACGGAACAGTTAGTTTTGCAACCGACTTTACTTAATTCTTATCAACGCTCGTATTGGGGTACAAAAGATAAAAAGTTTCGCATTACAATTGATAGTGGATTACGGTTTCACCCCTTATTGTATGCCGCTAAATTTAGCAAATACCGTATTTTCGATCAAGTAGTCATCGTTGAACTCAAGTATGAAAAAGAAGACGAGAAAGATGTTCATCGAATTATAGATTATCTGCCTTTTCGTCTTTCCAAAAACTCTAAGTATGTACAAGGTATCTTATTAACACAATAAGTTGCCCTGCACTATAAAGATCAATTACTATGATTATAAAATCAGATAATAAAACATTCCGGCCTAAAAATTTTAGGCAATTATTGTATCAGTCGGGCTATATTTTAGCTGGTTTGATCGTTGTAGCCCTTGTTTTTGTGTTGGTAAAGCAATTTGTTTTTGCTCCCCAAGCCATAAGCGATGAGGCCTTTGTTTTGTTGACTGACGCCGAAAAAATAGAGGGGGCTGATTTTGTATTAGATGGCCACAAAGTAGCTCATATGGGCCGTCAAACATCTGATTATGCTTATGATGGAAGACATTCTATTGTTTTGAGTAAAAAAGTAGGTCAATATGGGTTTACGACAGTGATAAAAGGCGTTAAAAAAGGAGATTTTTTACGGGTTAGAGTTTGGGCCTATTCTCCGTACAAAGAAATTGGACGATTAGCCATCAGTAGTCACGAAAAAGATAAGATTTATCTTCAATCAGATGATTTTAATTTTGACGATGCCTGGCAACAAATTGAGATTTCGACCGAAATTAAACAGCATCTCAAAGACGATGAACTGAAGGTTTATTGTTTTAATTTTAACGACCAACCGGTCTACTTCGATCATTTATCCTATTCGATACAAACGGACCCACAATTGGATGATGTTGCAGAATGGAATCCTAAAAAAATACGAATTTTTGTAAAAGAAGGAGAATTTAATCACCTCAAGAAAAAACGATTTGAAGCTATCAAAAGAGGCTTATTAATTAATGAGGAAGACTCTTGGGTAAAAGGAGCCATATTTCCTGAAAGTGAAAAAGCTTCAAAGACAAAAGTATCCTTGCGCCTGAAAGGAGATTGGACAGACCATTTGCAAGGGTCTAAATGGTCGTTTCGTGTACAAACCGAAGCTACAAAATCATGGAATCGTCTCAAAACTTTTTCCTTGCAAAATCCATCGACGCGGTCTTATTTATATGAGTGGTTGTTACATGCTTTTTTTAATTACGAGGATATCCTAACTACACGTTATGATTTTGTTCAGTTTGAATTAAACAACAAAGATTTAGGTCTGTATGTCTATGAGGAACATTTTCTGAAACAAATCCCCGAGTTCAATAAGAAAAAAGAAGGACCGATTGTCCGCTTTATAGAGAGTGGCTTTTGGGATGCTATGCTTCAAAAAGATCAATTAAAGGCCGACCACGATGGCTCGTTGATTGTAGGGGCACCCGATATCAAGCCCTTTGGCGAAAAGCGTACGCATAAAGATAGTCTGTTAGCCCAACAGTTTGATATTGCACATACACTGCTTTATCAATATCAATATGGTCTCAAAGAAGCCAAGGATATCTTTGATGTCGATTTATATGCACGCTATTATGTGGTCATGGATCTAATAGGTGGTTATCACGGTATTGCTTGGCACAATCAGCGATTTTATTACAACCAGGTTATCGGCAAATTAGAACCGATTGGTTTTGACGGCTTTGGGGGTGAAGG
>CAJQQM010000246.1 GCA_905480485.1 uncultured Aureispira sp. | reverse complement strand
TGTTTTTGAGTTTGTGCTTTCAGACCAACATAGGAAAGGCAGAACAAAAGGATACAAATTCTTGTTACGATTTTCATTCTATTATTTTGTGCGTAGTAATGAATAATTTAATGACTAAAGACAAACTATTTATTCGTATTTAATTTTATTAGGGGGCGATTCTCGAGGCATTTGACAAACACAGGTGGTTGACCTAAGGGAGCTTTTATGTTGATGTATTGATGGCCGATATAGCGTTTTTGGGTGAATAGGTGCTGCCACTGTCCTTGGGGTAGATAAAGCCGTCTTTTGCCCCCTGTTTTTTTTAGTTTAGGAGCAATCAGCAAGGCATCTCCCAACAAAAACTGATCTTTGACTTTTTGAGCGTTTTTGTCGTTTGGATAATGTAAATAAAGGTGCCTTGCCATCGGGAACCCTTTTAAATAGGCTTCAGCAGCAGTTTTTTTCAAGTAGGGTATTAGTTGTTGTCTGAGTTGGCTCAATTCAATATAAAAAGATCGGATGTCAGGGTCGGAATAAATTTGTACATTTTTAGCAGGAATAATACCTTCGTGGGTTCTGAATACCGGAGAAAACGCACCAAGTTCTATATGCCTTTTCAGCAGTTTTCGTCCTCGTCGCATCTGAAACAATCCTCCCACTTTCCAAAAACCAGCAAAACCGCCAACATCGGCATGATTGACAGACATTCCACAAATACCACTCGAAATCAAAGCAGGAACAATCGATCGAAGTCCATCGTTTTTTTGCCAGGATGTCATTTGATCGCCCGCCCAATAAAAAGTACTGTATCGACTTCCGCCCGTAAATGAAGAACGCGAAAAAAAAGCTATTTCCCCCAACTGATTGGCCTCTTCAATGGCCTCTCGATTTACACGTGCCCAATCAACCGGGTATTGATTATGGTATTTTTTGGGGTCAACACCGCTGTAAAGTACTGCATCCCAAGGAAGCGCTTCTCCAAAATCAGCCATCCAGCCTTTTAGGCCAGCAGCGATCATATTTTCTTTTATAATTGATTTTATCCATTGACATGCGGCCGGATTGGTTAGGTCGATAAGCCCCACCTCAAAACCAGTCATTTGAATAATGTAGCTTTCTCCTCGATGGTTTTTGACTAAGTAGCCTTTTTGGTCGGCTTCTTCATATAGAATACCGTCGTTGCTAAGCATAGGGTTGATATAGCCAAGAACGGCAATATCTTTTTGTTGCATATTCGCACAAAATTGCTTGAATTGTGGATAACGCTGTGTGTCCGCCTGCCAATACCATCGAAGTTGATCACCAACAAAAGTTCGGCGTCGGCCCACCCAATCTTGAATCCAAATCGCTGAAAGTTGACCACCCGCTGTGGTCAAACTATCAACAATATCTTCCACCACTTTTCGGCCTCCTTGTAGCCCGACCACCGTACCCCAAGTCCAGTCGGGTAGTTTAGACAATCTACCATTCGAAGCAGTGTAGGCTTTTATGTGTTCAAGGGGTTGGTCAAACTGTCTAATTCTTAGTTTAAGCTGATGATTCCAAACCTCAAAGCTACTATGGTTTTTTTGGCGCAAGTCGATCATTGAACGGCAACTATTGAGCAACTCGACCGAATAACCCCTGCTTGAAAGATAAAATGGAATCGGGGCATAAGTACTCAGAGGCGTACCGCCAGCAATCTTAAGATTGGCAATTGCTGTAATTGGTTGGTCTCCGGCACCAATCCCTTGTTCTTCTACCCATATTGGTATTTTTTTACCTTTTAAGTTGCTGTAGCTATATTGTTCTCCCAAGCCATATATCTTTTCATCTACAGGGCTTTGAAGGGTCAAATACACTCTATTGTAGTTGCTGTCTAAGATTTCAAGTTGTACATCGAGGGTATGCTTGTCTATTGCGCTAAGGAGGAGTCGAAAAGCCACAGAACAGCTGTGACCTAGTAACTGAATTTGATGGGCTGATTTTAAAATTGAATCTATATGACTGCGTCGACAAAAATTTGATTTTTTCTCTTTAAATTTAAAAAAACCATAAACTTCTTTAACCTTTGAGTGGGCTTGGGCAATCTGAATAAACGGTTTTAGTTTGTCTAGCGACAAAACAGGATTAAGTTGCTTGTCTAAATAAAATTGATAGCTTTCATTGGTTTCTTTAAGTATCAAAGAGGTTTGTGCAAAACTTGAGCTAAAACCAAGGCATAGAAAAATCAGCAAATGCATATTTGAATCGATAAGAGTAAAATCTAATAGTCTTGGAAATATACTGAATTGATTGCACAAAATGACATAGTACTCTGCTATATACCATAAAGAAGGGTTCTTTATAAGGTCTTTTTGCTGCCAAGGGCCTAACGAATATCCAATAGGAAGGATAAGGATAAATTGACAAGAATGTTATTTGGGCGAATAGTTCTAAATAATATGGAGCAATCATCAAAACGATTCAGAAGGTTCAAGGCATACGTTGAAAGCTAACAGAATCAGCTTGTCCATGTTTTACTTTTCCATTTTCTTTTGTATTAATTGATACTACTTTCCAGTCCGACGCTTGAAAACGAAAAACACTCCCTTCTTGAAGTAGGATTTCATCCTTGTTGTTGCCTAAAAGTATAAAAAAAGAGAGTACTTTTTCTTTGTCTGTACTTTCTTTTATTTGGTTGAAGCCTATATGATTAAGCAATACAGTTTGTTGGTGGTTTAGGTCTAGGTATTCCTCAATACCCGCTGTTAAGGTAATATTGTATGCTTGCATAGTTAGTTGATTAGGTTCTGGAAAGTGCCACAAAATAACTTCGGTAGTGGTCAATTTTCATACTGAAACTTCGACCGGTGTTCGAACTATTATTGT
>CAJQQM010000245.1 GCA_905480485.1 uncultured Aureispira sp. | reverse complement strand
CAACAAAAATAAAAAAAAATGCTTGAAAAACGAATCTGATTACTACTATCTAGTATAATACAAAGCACTTGTAATTATTAAATCAAGTATCTAGAATGACAAAGATGCACAAATTCTTTATTATTTGTCAAAATGATTAATATTGTAACTCATTTCAAAATGCAATCGATCATGAAATACGATTTTCAACAAGGCGCTTTCTTACTCGTAGACAAACCCCTTGAGTGGACCTCTTTTGATGTGGTGAATAAGATACGTTATGCGCTTCGCAAATCATTAGGCATCAAAAAAATAAAAGTAGGACACGCCGGCACCCTAGACCCTTTAGCGACGGGGCTTTTAATAATTTGCACGGGCAAATTCACCAAAAAAATAGATCAGTTTCAGGCCCTCTATAAAGTCTATGATGGCCATTTTACAATTGGTGCAAGTACGCCCTCTTACGATGCCGAAACTGCTATTGACCAACAATTCGAAACAAAGCATTTGACGGAAGAGATTCTGCGCAACAACCTACAGCATTTTGTGGGTGAAATTGAACAGGTTCCACCTATGTATTCAGCCATCAAAGTAAACGGCCAAGCCTTGTACAAAAAAGCAAGAAAAGGGGAAAAAGTTCGAATAAAATCACGTATAGTTACCATTCATGACTATCAAATTCTTGAGATTAAAGACAAGCAGATAAGTTTTGAAATTAAATGCAGCAAGGGCACCTACATACGTTCATTGGCACATGATTTTGGTCAAAAACTCAACAATGCTGCCTATTTAAGTAAACTTAGAAGAACACAAATTGGAGAACATCATTTAAAAGATGCCTGGCAACTCGATGCATTGATTGAACATATACATGGATATACCACAACAGACAATGAAACAAAGGAGTCTGCGTAATTTAGGTAGTTGTACCATTATAAAAAGGCACCTTTAGTAAAGCTGCTAAAGTACGTGCATCTTTCATCGTCGATTTGTAGTGGCCATGGTCTACCACATTGATGCGCTTTTTGGGCGATAAAATCAAATTAATTTCATATGAGTTGTATCGACTATTTTTGCCTTTGACCCACTCTTTAATTACTTGAATTCCTTTTATTTGTTGAAAGTTCACAGAAATTCCTTCTTTTTTTCCATTAAAATGATAATCCATAAAGGAAGATTTTTGTTGGTAGTATACCTTTTTGTTAAAATCAAATATGCAATTGTTGGTGAAATTAAACAAAAGATAGTAGCCGGCGGTTGCAAACAGCCCCCCGTGTAACATAAAAAAAAAATGCATAGATATCAGTCCTCCGATTAAAGTACAAATACCAGGAATCAAAAAACAAAACACAAAAAATAAAGATCTTTTGCTCGACTTAAACCTATAAACTCCAGTTTCATCCGAAACCAAGGTATGGGTTTTGAAATTGGAGCCCTGATTTTTTAGAGGCTTCCAATCTACTGTCGAAATCGAATCAATCGCTTTTATTTCTTCAATATTATCAAGATGGTTCTTAAACAAATCATCGTCTAACAAATCGTTATGCATCATGTATAAATTTTAGGAATTAAAGGCCTTCAAAACTCTATCCGGATAATCAGATATCATACCTGCTACCCCTAACTGCAACATTGATTGAATCGCAGCCGATTCGTTGACGGTCCAAGGAATTACTTTGATATTTTTATCAGTACAAAACAACATCGTATCCAAACTAATTTGTTGATAGTAAGGCCCAAAAATAGCGGGTAAATAGGATAATAATTTAAAATTATCTTCGACCGACAAATCGTTATCTACCAAAAATGACTGCGTTAGTTCGGGGCATATACGATGCCCAACTTCCATAGATTCTATATCAAAAGTCTGAAAAATAGACCGGTTTATCACGGACTTTTCTTTTAGTACATCAATAACAAGACTTGAAAAAACAGTTGCATTAGGATGAAATATGCCATCGTCTTCAGGATGTCTCTTTAGTTCAATATTATAGCCTACCGGCAACAAACCCCTCGTGGTAGTGTAAGCTTCTATGTTGTCAATCAAATCAGCCAACAAAGGTTTGTAGGTACGCATCGCGGTTTGTTGTACAAAACGTGGATGCCCGATACTACCACAATCTATCTGACGTATCTGTGCATAGGTCATATCGTATAAATTGTACTTCTTTTCGTTGTCCTTGGTCAAGACTGTACCGTCGGGCGCCCTGCATATTTCGTGGTTCAACCAGGGTTCGTGCGATACCAACACCTGATGATCTTTGGTAACCACCACATCAAGTTCTAGATAGTGACAGCCCATATCGACAGCCTTTTGAAAGGCAGGAATTGAATTTTCGGGCAAATAACCCCGACACCCGCGGTGGCCATGCACCGTAAATTGATCTAACATAAATATGCACGCTATTTTAATGATCGTAAATCAAATTTGGCTAGCAGCAAGTTCTACTGCCAATTTGTAGGTCAGCCTAGCCCCTACATTCGCATCCCACGCTGAGGCACTTCCTACTTCACACAAATCAAATCCAATAATTTCTCGTCCACTCTTGCGGATTAGTCCTATCAGATACAAAGCTTCTTGATACCTAAAGCCGCCCGGTACAGGAGTTCCTGTATTTGGACACAATGAAGGTTCGAGTCCGTCAATATCGAAACTAATGTACACCTTATGTGGTAAAGTTTCAACAATTTCAAGGCAAATCTGATGAAAGCTAAAACTGCCTTCAAATTGCTTAGTCCGAATTCCAGGCATTGAAAAAAGGCTTATCCGGTCGACATTGTCGCTTGCATAATCTAATTCCTCTTGACAAGTATCACGAATCCCAATTTGTGTTAAATGACTAATTTGAGGAATTGATTCAAGTGCATTGTAAAAAATTGAAGCATGAGAATAGAGAAACGACTCGTAGGCTGCCCTTAAATCGCAATGTGCATCAATTTGTAGAATACCAAAACTAGGATGAAGGACAGCCAAAGCTTTGAGATAGCCTAGTGGCACCGAATGATCACCGCCAATTAAACCTACTTTTTTGCCTAGCCGAAGCAATTTAATCGTATGTTGATAAACCATGTCATTGAACAAGACACAGGCACTGTTGACGCGTTTCAAACGATCTTTGTCCATATTCTGTGCTTGTTCGAGTGCCTCTATATGCGCCGCTGCTAAGGGCCTAATCTCTTGATTTAAATTAGCTATAGCTACCGCTTCCTGCTGCCAATAAATAGGCGTCTCCCAAGCATTAGGAATATCCCAATCGTGCAAATCCAATTGATAAGAAGCCTCGAGAATAGCAGCAGGCCCCAAAGCTGTACCAGAACGATAAGATACCGTGACTTCCCAAGGTACCGGCAATAAGACTACTTGTGCAGAAGCAAAGTCGTAGGGCAAGCCAATAAAATTGCCATTCTTGAGGGCGTAACTGTTTGGATCAAAAGCCATTATTTATAATTTATAGATTCTTTCAATTGAGCTTGTTGCCACAATTCAATCTTGTGGTTTTCGGGTCCCATGATATGAATAAAATCTCCGTATTCGGTTTGTATTTTATCGTCCAAAAACAGCACATCACAAGCCCTTAGTGTTTCAATAAGCTGGTCCAAATCAGGGACATTATAATTGATCATAAAAGGGGCATCAGAAGGATCAAAATACGTAGAATTATGATCAAAAACAGACCATTGCAGTAGGTTTACATAGTCACTGTCGGCTGCTTTTCTAGTTTTGAAATGAATTCCATGTGTATCAAGGTGCATCCCTAAATGTTGCTGATACCAAGTTTTGAGTCGACTCGGGTCGGGTGATTTAAAAAATATACCGCCAATCGAAATCTGACGATTCATCTTGCCAGCATACATCGCTTCAAAAACACTATCGATAGGTTCCCAAAGTTCTATTTTATTATTATCAGCATCCATGATATGCAGAAATTTACCATAAGAATACACTTCAATTGTATCTAGAATCTTTACCTTGCCTTGTAAGTGTCGCCACAAAGCTTCTAGGTCCGAAACGCGGTAATTAATCGTGAATGGATTTGAAGATGGTGCAAAAAAAGAGGGTTTATCAACTACGGACCATTGTAAGGTAACACAATCTGATGGATTATGGTAGGCTTTGGATTCGAATATAGCACCGTACTGATCAACGATAAAACCTAGCTTTTCGTGGTACCACTGACGGACTTCTTTCGAATTATTAACCCCCAAAAAAACCCCTCCAATACCTGTTATCTGAAAAGGTAAACTTGAATTTTCTTTCATAATTGGTATGCTAGCTGAATACGTTTATTATTGAGCAATTAATATTATTTAAATAATAATAAGATAGAAAAAAGAGCGCAAATTGTTAGTTTATTCAGCCTTATTTTTAACATATTTTTCTAACCACTGATCTTGTTCCCACAACAAATGCAAGATGGATTCTTTGGCTACATATCCGTGCGACTCTTTGGGTAAAATAACCAATCTTGCCGTGGCGCCTAGCGCTTTTAAGGCATCAAAATAACGTTCACTTTGCATCGGATAGGTCCCTGAATTATTGTCTGATTCGCCGTGAATGAGCAATAGCGGTGTTTTCATTTTGTGGGCATGCACAAAGGGAGACATTTGTTGATATACCTCGGTGGCTTCCCAATAATTGCGTTCTTCGGATTGAAAACCAAAGGGCGTAAGGCTGCGGTTATAGGCACCACTTCGCGCAATGCCGGCTGCGAATAAATCGGTATGGCTTAGCAAATTGGCGGTCATAAAAGCCCCGTATGAATGCCCACCTACCGCTACCCTATTGCGGTCGATATAGCCGCGCTTATCGACGGCATCAATTGCCGAACGGGCATTGTCGCTAAGCTGTGCTATAAAGGAATCATTCGGTTGTGTCTTGTCTTCTCCTACAATTGGAAAGGCTGCATCATCCAAAACCACATAGCCTCTTGTAAGCCAATAAATTGGTGACCCGTAAAAAGGATAAGTAAATTCGTTGGGATTCGTACGTGATTGCCCGGCTGTATTACTGTATTTATATTCTCTTGGATACGCCCACATAATAAGGGGTTTTATGAATTGATCTTCTTTTT
>CAJQQM010000244.1 GCA_905480485.1 uncultured Aureispira sp. | reverse complement strand
ATTGTGTTCCTGTGGCAGCACACAATGCTAAGGCAGCAAAAAATTGTTTCATATAATTTGTATTGGTTAAAAAGTAGTTAGTCTATAGATATTCTAACTATTCCAACACTTCTTTTCAAATACTATGCCCTTTTGTAACTTACTGTTAATGAGTCATTTTTATAATATTTTATCAATATTTAGCGCTGCCTTTTTTTGATGATGTATTTGGCTGGGCTACTTGTTGATAATTAGGAGTCCTGAACTTTTTATAAAATATTATTTTTTTTATTGCAGTTAATCAAAAAGTGCTCATTTTCAAGGGTTTTTCAAAAAACTGACAACTTGTCGCGAAAATAAACTGTTTTGGATGTTTTAGGCTTAGCCGATCAATAGCCTAGTTAGATATGACATAAAAGCAGTACTGTATTTATAGATTCTACAGAATCATATAGCCCTAAATAGATTGTAATGATTCTTTTATAACTAAGGCTTAAGCATTTCATTTAAATTGCTTTTATTTCTTAATTTTTTGTATCTTTGTAACCAAACGATAACCATTTAAATCAAGATAAATTGGCGGACAAAAAAACAAATTACAGTGCGGATAACATTACTGCATTAGAGGGACTAGAAGCTGTACGCTTGCGCCCAGGAATGTACATCGGAAGTACGGACGAAAAAGGCCTACACCACTTAGTGTATGAAGTGTTGGATAACTCTATTGATGAACACATGGCTGGCTATTGTAGTCACATAAATTTATACGTCAATGAGGATAATTCTATTTCTGTAACGGACAACGGTCGTGGTATTCCCACGGGCATGCACCAGAAACTACAAAAGTCGGCATTAGAAGTTGTTATGACCGTTTTGCACGCTGGTGGTAAATTTGATAAACAAACATATCAAGTATCCGGTGGTTTGCACGGGGTAGGTGTATCTTGTGTAAATGCCCTTTCGATGCACCTCAAGGCTGAGGTACATCGCGAAGGAAAAGTTTTCGTTCAAGAATACTCTAAAGGTATCCCCCAAACATCTGTAGATGTTGTAGGAGAGACCGATAAATCTGGTACAACGATTACTTTCTTGCCGGATGATAGTATTTTTTCGGATACTGTATATAGCTACGAAACTTTATCAAAGCGATTAAGAGAATTGTCTTACCTAAACAAAGGCTTACATCTTTCTATCACCGACCACCGTCAAATTGACGAAGAGGGTAATTCTGTTCATGAAACTTTTTATTCTGAAGGTGGCTTGCTAGAGTTTGTTGAACATATTGACCTACAAAGTGGTAGAGAAGTGTTGGTTCGCCCTCCTGTACATGTCACAGGTGAACAAGAAAATGTAATCGTTGAGGTTGCTTTTCAGTACAACAAATCCTACCGTGAAAATATTCGCTCCTACGTAAATAATATCAATACCGTAGAGGGAGGAACACATGTCAATGGTTTCCGAAGAGCTATCACGCACGTACTTAAGAAATACGGTGATTCTAAAGAGTTATTCAGCAAGGCAAAAGTAAAAAATCAGTAGTGAAGATTTTCGGGAAGGTCTTTCAGCGGTAGTATCTGTTAAGGTCCCCGACCCTCAGTTTAAGGGGCAAACCAAAGGTGAATTGGGGAATACTGAGGTTACTTCTATTGTATCCTCTTGTGTTCGTGCCGGGCTCGAAATATTTTTGGAAGAAAACCCTGCTGCTGCCAAATTGTTGATGGATAAAGTCATTTTAGCAGCTAAAGCGCGTTCTGCAGCTTCTAAGGCACGCGAAATGGTACAGCGCAAAAACGTATTGACGGGTTCAGGTTTGCCGGGTAAATTGGCGGATTGTTCTTCTAAAGAACCTGAAAAGTCTGAAATTTATTTGGTAGAGGGTGATTCGGCAGGTGGAACTGCCAAACAAGGTCGTGACCGCGAATTTCAAGCAATTCTGCCACTCCGGGGTAAAATATTAAATGTTGAAAAGGCTCAAGAATACCGTATCTACGAAAATGAGGAAATCAAAAACATGTTTACCGCATTGGGCGTTCGAATCGAAGAACGTGAAGGTGAACGTATTTTGAATATTGATAAATTGAGGTACCACAAAATTATAATCATGTGTGATGCCGATGTTGATGGTAGTCACATTGTTACTCTTATCCTTACCTTCTTTTTCCGTTACATGCGTCCACTTATCGAAAATGGCTATATTTATATTGCTGCACCTCCTTTGTATCAAGTTAAGAAAGGAAAGAAAGCCGTGTATTGTTGGAGTGACGATGACCGAGATCAGGCTATAATAGCTTTTGGTGGCGAAGGTGGTGTTGGCGTACAGCGTTACAAAGGTTTGGGTGAAATGAATGCCGAACAATTGTGGGAGACAACTATGGACCCTGAGTCAAGAACACTACGACAGGCAACAATCGAAGATTTTGAAGCAGCCGACCAAGTGTTTTCTATGCTCATGGGAGACGAAGTTCCACCGCGTCGAGCATTTATCGAAGCTAATGCTAAATATGCTAAACTAAATATATAATCAAAAAAAGCCTGATGTTTTTCATCAGGCTTTTTTTTGCTGCAGTAACTCAAGCTGCTGCTGTATCAAAGGACGGTACAACTTTTCGGCTTCGCCACTGTACAATTTAAGTTCTTGTAAAAACTGAAGTTGCACTTGTTTCCAAGCCTGGTCTTTGTATTCTTTATCTAGCCAATGATGCCATTCTTTCCTCAAAGCGTTTCCTCTAATCACAAAATGAGGGCCAAGACTGTAACAACTATCTGCATCTTTTAAGAGGGCCTCTAGTTTGTTTTTGGGTCTAATACCTATTTTAGTTGTTTCTATACAGGCGCTGATGATTTGGATTTGAGCATCCTTCAAATAAGGTTCGAAAATTTGTTGCGCTACCGCGATGCTACGGTTTTCATGCTCTGTGTAATCTGTCAAATACCCTATATCATG
>CAJQQM010000243.1 GCA_905480485.1 uncultured Aureispira sp. | reverse complement strand
CCACCATACTCATTGACAACTCTATCGCCCGATAGGCGTACTAATGTGGTATCCGAAACACAGGCCCCTACAATACAGGTATTGCTGACCAATTGGAAATATTTATGCCCATTGAGCAAGCTATCGCCTATGATGTACATGCTATCCAAACTTGTATAAAAAGGTCTTTTATTGCCATCTTGGTCGATGCTATAGGTTTGATAATACCATTTATTGCCCACAGCAAGTGGAAAATAGTCTTTGTTATTTGTTAGCTCAGGGATTGCTTGTTTTTGACATGAAACTCCCAAAATAATCATCAAAAAAACAAAATAAACCGACAATCTAGGCAATGGCATTTTTTCTAAAATTTAAAATAAACAGATTAATGATTAATATCTAAACGAATCCCTAATTCAAATTGTTGCCATGGCATCGGACGCATTTGTATTATTTGATAGTTTGTTCCAAATAAATTGGCAATACGAACAAAGGCAGCAGCACTAGAGGTATTAAGCAGAAATGAATGATCTATTTGTAGATGCGCAAGCTGATAAAGAGGAAGTTTTTCTAGGTTTAGGTTGTCGGTATAGCGTGCGGATACCATTTGGTGCTGATAAGTAATGCGCGTTGATTTATATTGTAAATAAACCTTTAGGTTGCCTTGGTGTTCTGGTACATATATTAATTGTTTACCCAAGTTTTCCGGCTTTTTTCCAGCAATTCGTGTACTTTTTGTAAAAGCATAATTCAATTGAATGCCAGTTAGCCAAGGCCCGCTTTTGTAAACTAGGTCCAAATCAGCTTCAATACCTCTAGCCCAAACACGGTCTATATTTTCGGGCCTCCACAAACCTGTAGCATTAGGTGTCCACAAAATCCAATCATCTACCCAATTGCTGAAACAACTCATACTTGTTTCAAGGCGTATTTTCTTAAACGACCAAGGCAACTGTACACTGAATTCCGTATTCCAGCTATATTCTGGTTTTAAGTTAGGGTTTCCCAAAACTTTCCAATACAGATCATTAAAGGTAGGGAGGCGATAATTATTAGAAAGCTGTACTTTTGCTTTGAGTTCTTTATAAAAACGCCAAATAAATCCAGCCGAAGCAGCAGGTCGAATCAATTGTGTATTGACTATTTCTGAACGTATACGTAGGTGACTTTCGAATAATCGGTTCTTAGTTTGAAACTGATAAGCAGCAAAAATAGCCGCCCTTAGTTGCTCCCTCGTCGATTGATATCCATCGGATATTGCAGTACTAAATCGACAATTGATACCCGTCAATAGCTGATGTTGTTGATGAATATACCATTTGTTCTCCGCTTCGGTAATCGAACTAAAGACCAAACTATAATCATCAATAAGTTGGTTTTGAAACCGTAAGGATTCTACAAAAAATGCAGTTCTTGCCTTCCAAATCATTTTGTCATGCACCATAGACCAAAGAAGCACGCTGCGTAAAGAAATGTCTATTTGTCGATCCGTACTTTGGCTACTCAATAAGGTAGGGGGTAGTTGTCGGTCAGCTTGTTGATACCATATCTTAAGCCCAAGTCGCTGGTTTTTTATTTTGAAATGATGTTCGTTGAGTATACCAAACTGTTCTGTCGCTGCATTTTGTTGCAACAAAATAGGTTTTTGTTGTCCAAAGGCATTGATGTCAATATAAGGGAAGTTATTTTTAGCAGCTTGATAATTGGTACGTAAACTGACACTATAAATCTTGTTACTGTAGATTAATTGCGCCTGTTGCCCAAAGCTTTCGAAGCTTCCTGCTTGCATTTGCCCGCCAAACTGCCATCCTTTGCCAAATTGATGCTTGCTACCAATGTGTATCGCACCCCCTACAGCACTGTTGCCAAATAAAGCAGCTTCACCGCCGTACTGAATGGTTGCGTAATCAACAAAACTGCCAGAAATTAGCGATAAATCGACTTGGCCTAACATAGGGTTTTGAATATCAAAGCCCTCCCACAAAACAGTTGTTTGTGCAGCACTTCCACCCCTGCCCGACAACGTACTACTGTTCCCAATGCCGTAATTTTTTACAAAGAAACTGCTCTCAAGACTCAAAATATCCGACAACGAACGGCTATTGTAAGGCCTTAGACTGTTTTTATCAAGTTGTTGACTATGATGTGTTTTTTGGGCCTCTTGCCAGCGAGAGGATTGTAATAGGATGGTATCGACCTCTAGACTATATTTAAAGCTATCTGTTTGTGCACCAATATAGTTTATAGGGACAACGAGGCAAATAAGTATAAATAAATGAATTAGCGGCATCCTTTAAGTTTTGTACAACAAAATTAAGGATATTATTAAATAAAAGACCTTTTGAGATTAAATATTTATTCGGGGATGATGATTTGATAATCATTGTAGCTAATACCTCCCCAAATACCCATGCCGCCTTCGATATTCGATTCGATGCGGGTGTAGGTTCCAAAAGGCCCTTGCGAACCCGTATTGAACTCTAGGGTTTGCCAAAACCGAAAGTGTGCATAATCAATACTTGCGGCACGTACCACTACGGTGTCACCTCGCCAAAAATATCCAAAGGTGTCAAAGTCGAAATCATCGAAAGGGTCCTGTCCTCGAAGAATTCCAAAACTAAATGATTGCCCCTCAAAAATATTGTCATCACTAACCGAACCATTCGTCCCTCTAGTTCCGGAGGGATACATAGGTTCGTCGTTGCGTTGCGAGTAGCTGCGATAATAGTTAGGGCCTAGAGGGTCTTTAAAGTGGGCAAGCACTTCAACCAAA
>CAJQQM010000242.1 GCA_905480485.1 uncultured Aureispira sp. | reverse complement strand
AAGAATCAAGGCTTTCTCCGTATTCTGTATTTGTTTTTGTTCCAGATAATCTAGGGCTATTTGCAGGCCCTGCAAATCATTATTATAACTATCGTCTATAATTTTACAGTCGTTAATACCCTCTTTTAGTTCCAAACGCATAGGCACATCGCGCAACAAAGGAAGGTATTGTTCGATACGTTTCGGTTTGATACCTAAAAATAGTAAAGTACAAATGGCGTGCGCACAATTTTCGATAGCAGCTTCATTCTTAAAAGGTATTTTTACCTTGAATTGCTTGTTTCTGTAATGGACAAAAAGTATAGTGCTTTTCTTTTTAGATTTGAAATAAACCGGCATATCGGCTTGTAGCGAGGTGCCCCAAGCATAGCAATTTTTTAGTTTCTGACGACGAATTTCCTCGTGAATTTGTTGATGATCAATGCGGTAGATGATTATTTTACAATGCTTGAATAAACGTAGTTTTTCTTTTATTTTAGCATTTCTTGAAGCAAAGCCTGAGTCATGTGCTTTTCCTATATTGGTAAAAATACCGATGTCGGGTCGAAGAATTGCAGCGAGGTTTTCCATTTCTCCAGCTTGAGAAATTCCCGTTTCAAAAATACCTAGATTGTGTTTAGCGTTGATATTTAGAACAGATAGCGGGACTCCAATCTGTGAATTATAACTTTTAGGGCTTTTGATGAGCGAAAAATCTTGTTGCAACAACAAATACAGCCATTCTTTAAGAATGGTCTTGCCGTTACTACCCGTTATAGCAATAATGGGTAAATTAAATTGTTGACGATGATGTCGTGCAAAATCTTGTAAAATAGTCACTGCATTTTTAACCCGAATAAAATGTGCTTTGGGATAGGCATCGTAAGCGATCGATTTTGAAATAATGAAATGACGAACCCCTTGATGGTATAAATTATCGATAAATTGGTGGCCGTCACTAAATCGACCCTCAAAAGCGATAAAAATACTTTTGTCGGGAAACAGTAGGTTTCTGCTATCGATGAGAATTATTTTATGTTGCCAAAAAGTATCGTTGAAGTCGATTGATTTGGCAAGATGTATGTTCTTGTCTTGCATGATGTAGACGGCGTTCATTTTTTATATGGTTTTCTAAAAATACTAAAAATAATAGTATTGATTGATTTAAGGACTCGATTTATGGATTGCTAAGCTTTCCAAGCCTTCCTAGGGCCTTTCTTAGGCTTGTTTTAATGGTTAATATTTTTTTGTTGCCTTCATTTATAACTTAGCTAGGTCGTCTCTAACTGCAACACCTTAGAATACTTAGCTAAGCTAAGGCCGTTTTGTCAATCTAATTAGCTTCTTGACTTTCTAAAATTCTTAAATTTAAGTTCATTTTTGTGTAACCAATGGTATTTTTTGGCTTAAGTATTTAGAACCATCAAAATGTCACGAAAAAAAAACACTATTATGAGAAAAATGAATTTATGTTTAATCGGTTTATCTTTTATTGTCTTTAGTTGCAATAATGCCTCAGACAAACAGTCATCAACCACTACTACTACTGCAGATGCTCAGCTTGCATCACCTAGCTTAGAAGATTTACAAAATGACGATGATATTATTTGGATAGCAGAAAAGTATATTGACTGTTCCCCCAATTTTGATTCATATACTTCCTCCGCTGAACAAAAAAAACAACTGGCTGAAATTGGTTTTACAGAAAAAAATACAATCAAAATATTAAAATATTTAGTACAAGATAAAGAAGCACCCGCTTATGGCAGGCATCTGCTTACCCAAAAAATGATTCAAAGTAGGGATGCTATAGACTGTTACCAAGATGCTGCCCTGAGTTCTTTATTATCCCCAAAAGAAAAAGCAAAGTTAATGGGGCATATTGATACGATTATTACCCTTGACCCCAAAACCAAGCAAGAATTAATTCAAGTGGTGGTCCATAGCACCAACCCGGAAGATATATTATATTTTAAGGTTAAGCATCTTTTGTACTACAGCAAAAAAGAAATGATGTTCAAAATGAAGGCATTGGCAATAGCACCAATGATTATGGACTATAATGACGATTTGCAATATTTAGGAATGAAAGCTATGTTTTGGACCTCGGTTGATGATTTGATTCAATCTCCCGACATCAACAATATAGACAACAGTTGGGCGACTCGGGTATACCATAACTTCTCGGTTGAAAACCTTAAAGTACTGAAGGGTACTCAAGAAATAGCAGAAATTCTTGATATCATGATAGAGGATTTATCTAATAATGCTGAGGACGTTTATCTTGCCCATACCTTTGACGCAGATGGACGTCAAAAAATGAATCCAGCAGAAATTAGAAGTATACAATCATCTATTGATACCATTATAACCTTCGACCCTAGTACATTCAGAGAAGTCATACAAGTAGTAAACAATGAGTTTAATGGAACGAATGTAAAACAAATACGCTTAATGCAAGATTGGGTTTGGAACCATAAAAACAAATCCTTATCAATTAGTTATTTGGGGTTTAAACCAATCATCAATCGTTACACTACTGCCGGCAAATTTATAAATTCAGGCCCTGTTTTTACAAGAAGAGTTGCTTGGGATGGAAAATAAATATTCGTTTCATTTTTATATTCTAGCAAAGCCGGTTGAACTTTCAATCGGCTTTTGTTATAGATAAAAACACTCTTTTTTTAGATAGAATTAGTTGTGCGTTCTTCGGTCCCGAAAAACAAGTTTTGTTCAAGATACAGCTCAAAAAATCTAAAAAATCGAATTGTACTCGCGCCATAATTGCGTTGCATGGTTTATTTGATAGATAGGTCTACAGGGGGGAGGGCATGCTGACCTGATTGAATGTTCCGCAGGAATAAACGCAGTTTATTATGCGTGGCATGTTGTTTATTTTTGAATAACAATATCCGGTAATTCGACTATTTCTCCTGCTTTGCTTATTTCGACTTGTTGGATGATGGGTTCTATTTCCGATAGGCAACTGTCGCATTCTGAATAACAAAAAATAGTATAAGTGCCCGGATATAAATAGCGAAAACGATAGCTTCCGTCAAAGTGCGTATCCATATCATCATCATAAACGGGGCTGTTGCCATACATAATGTAAACACGTTCGTCCGGGGCATAAAACTCTCCAATCAAAAACCCGTTTCGTACATCTTTGGCATATACTTTTCCGGTAATCATGGCCGTGCCGCCTTCTCCAGCTTCTTTTTGACAACTTAAAAAAAATAAACTAAGCATTAAACAAATGCTAAATAACAAAAATGGACGCATCATGAGAGATTTTTTTATGAGTAGGTATTAAGATTATTTTGATTTTTTTTTGTTTTTGAAACCCGGTAAGTCTATGGCTAAAACTATATATAATACGTTGTCTTGTACAGGGGCAGCTATCCCTATCTCATCCTGATAGATATACCTTAAATTCAAATCGATATTTTTGCTGAGTTCATAAATCAAACCAGCGGACAAACGGTATTTATTAAGTGCCTGGCTACTCTGAATAAATTCATAAAATATTTCGGCAGTGATATAAAAATCAAAGCGCTTTAAAAAGGACCCCTTTGGTGCATAGGCCATATAAAAACGAGGCCGAAGTAGGGTGGAAGGAACATCGCTGTAGTCATTGCTTGTATTATATTGTGCCCGAAGTCTTAGTTTAAAGGTGGTACGGGCTGCTTTAATTTTATATATAAATTTAGCATCGGCATAGGCCCGGTGGTTGTTGCCGTTGTTGCGTATACTGTATCGATAACCTGCTGTCAGGGCAAATATTTTATGAAATTTATAATTGAGGGACAGGTTAGCAAAGGTGTTTCTAAAATAAGCTGCATTTCCTTTTAGCCGTACCTGACCTCTTAAGGATGCACTCAAATTGTCGGTTAATTTTTGATTGATTTTAAGGCCAGACCATATGCCGAAATCGCGACGATTTTGGGCCTGCATTGAATTGGATAATAAAAGAAAAAACCAAGTAGTTGAAAATAAATAGCATAGATACCGCATAAAGGCTAAGTAGTTTTTTAAAACTTAACAATTCTTTAATATATAGATTTTTTTGATTATATTTTTGTTTTATATGGTCTTTTTGAGTTCTCCATCTGTTAATATTTGATGTTTATTTACTTTAGTTTTTTAATTGTTTAGCTATGAATAGGTTATTGTTGCTGATTACCACTTTCTTTTTTACCATTTGTAACAATCAGGCGCAAGATTTTTACGATATGGATTCTATTTATTCTATTCATATTACTTTTGGTACATCCAATTGGGATGCACTACTCGATTCACTCGTTGCTATTGGCGATGACCGATTAATGGCCCACACGGTGCTTATCAATGGCGAGGTCTTTGATTCAGTTGGCGTTCGTTTCAAAGGGAATAGTTCATATCAAGCGAATAATGCCAAAAATCCCCTGAACATCAAATTGAGTTATCTCAAAAATCAAGATTACAAAGGCTACCAAACTTTCAAATTATCCTCCGGTTTCAAAGACCCTTCATTTGCACGCGAAATGTATGCCTATGAGATTGCCAGAAATTATATGCCCGCCCCAAAAGCCAATCTAGTAGAGGTTTATATCAATGGAAACCTGTACGGTTTATTTACCAATGTTGAAGCGGTCAATAAAGATTTTCTAGAAGGCTTTTTTTCGACTGAAGATAACATACTTTTTAAATGTGATGGTTTGTATGGTGCTCCGCCCCAATCAGGCTGTATAGGAGGAGGAGGTTCGGCCCTTGCTTTCAAAGGATTAGATAGTACCTGTTATTTTAACAACTACGAACTCAAACGAGATTATGGGTGGAATGCACTAACTCATGCAATAGATGTCCACAACAATAACAGCAGTCAGGCACATCAAGTCTTTAACATCGATCGTGCTTTGTGGATGTTGGCCTTCAACAATCTATTGGTCAATTTTGATTCCTATACTGGATCTAGACATAACTATTATATTTATTTGGATAAAAACGATCGGTTTCACACTATTTTGTGGGATTTAAATGAAGCCTTCGGAAGTTTTGGCAATGCAGGCATGGGCCCTCCGATGAGTATTAATGCCCTAAAAAACCTCGATCCTTTACACAATATCAATTCTTTCAATCATCCCCTAATTCAAAAATTATTAGCCGTTGACAGCTATCGAAAATCATACATGGCCCATTTAAGAACTATTTTTAACGAACATTTTAATAATGGTAGCTACTCTGTGCGGCTCAATCAACTAAAACTTATTGCCGATGCAGCTGTTCAAGCTGACCTAAACAAA
>CAJQQM010000241.1 GCA_905480485.1 uncultured Aureispira sp. | reverse complement strand
GGTAGACTGTCGATGATGTAAGCATGTTTTAATACCGAAGTAGATTGTTTAACGTAATATTTTCAGATATTTAAGTACTGGAATTAAAAGTAAATTTCAATATAAAGGAAAAATCAAATTTTTGTATCAGTGATATTTTAGTTAAACATTAACAATCTGCTATTTGTAAGATGTTAAGCGGATAAGCTATTTCTATTTAGGCTGAATATATTTTTGAAGGTCTTGGGCTAATTTTTTAGAAAAAAGTTCTGCTCCCTTTCGATTGAGATGTTGTGAATTATAGAAATAAGTTTTATCCTTTGCCATTGAGAGTTTCGAATAATCTAATAGTGGAATGTTGTATTCTTGAGCCATAGAATCATATAAGGCCATAATTTCCGCTCGATTATTAATGTATTTCTGCGATTTGTCATACGTAGGAGGATACACTAAAACTAAAGGAATGTCTTCTTTTTTGTGATAAGAAAGGAATTTTTTAAAAAGCTGAATAGAAGTATCTGTCAAGTGAATTGTTTTTCCATTTGGACAGTATCGTACAAAGCGTTCAAAACTACCGTCCCACTCGGCAGAATTAGGGCGATACCCCTTATATCTATGTGGGTCGCTCTTTTTTTTTAAGCATTCAAAAAAACTTATTAAACCTTCATTTATGCTTGTTTTACTACCAAAATATCGAACAAATGGCAAGTAATAATCAAATGAGGTTAATCCAATATAATCTTGAGTAACTTCTTTAATAATAGGATCGTCAATGTAAGGTAAGAACTGATCAAATGCATACAAATCTGTTCGTTTTTTTAAAGAGCCATTTCCAATTATTTGGACTACTAATTTAGGCGTAGTATTGTATTTAGTGTAAGCGAAATATTTACTATTTTGCATATAAAAGTCGTGACCATTAATGCCAAGATTATATGAGTTTACCTTCAGAGTACTATCTATCACAATCGTTGAAACTTGAACAAGTGCTTTTGAACTGCCATTAATGATAACATCAGCATTAATTTCGCCATTAAATAGAGCATTCCAATCTGCAAAATGGTGCTTCTTAGATTTTTTTAGCCCCTCAGAAATTAAAAATTCAAGCCCTAAAAAAAGCAGAAAAACAATTGTACTAAACAAGCTTATTTTTATTAGAAAACGCTTCATCTGTAATTAGAATTGAAAATAAATAAATTCTTGTTTGAGTGCACCAAAATATGCAATTAAAAGAACTAGCGTCAAGTAAATAGTCCACCGCAAATTAATAGATAAGGAAGTAGACGTACTGAACTCTAAAGGATGTTTTTTCTCACGACAAAACCATTCAACAATTATGAAAAATAGGATTAAAATGAGTACGTCTACAGGAAAAACTTTTGGAATTATAAATAATTCGTGGGTAAAAAAGCGCTTTATATATACAACAGCTCTAGGTATAGAGTCGGCTCTAAAAAAGACCCATGCAACACAAGTGATTGCAAAAGTAATACTCATTTGAATCAACTCTACAAAACTAGGAAACAATTTTCCTTCAGCAACAATATCAGTGTTGATTCTATTTTTACCCAATAACATCAACGGTAGAAAATAACAGGCATTAATGAACCCCCAAGCAATAAACGTCCAATTTGCACCATGCCAAAATCCACTAACTAAAAAAATAATATACGTATTTCTAATCTTATTTTTTAGGCCTCCTTTACTCCCTCCAAGTGGAATGTATACATAATCTCGAAACCATGTTGACAATGAAATGTGCCACCTTCGCCAAAACTCAGCAATATCTCTTGAAAAATAAGGGTAAGCAAAGTTGCGCATTAATTTAAAGCCAAATAGCTTTGCTGTACCAATAGCAATATCAGAGTACCCTGAAAAGTCGCCATAAATTTGAAAAGCAAAAAATATAGCTCCCAAAATTAGTGTACTACCAGAGTAGTCTAAATAGTTATTAAAAATTTGATTGGCATAAATAGCACAATTGTCTGCTATAACAACTTTTTTGAATAGACCCCATAAAATTTGTCGCATGCCATCAACTGCCTCTTGATAATTGAACGTTCTTTTATGCTTAAACTGTGGAAGTAAATTAGTAGCTCTTTCGATTGGTCCTGCGACAAGTTGTGGAAAAAAACTCACAAAGGTGGCAAATGAAATTATATCTTTACTAGGAGTTATTTTTCCTCGGTAAACATCAATAGAGTAACTAAGTGTTTGGAACGTATAAAAACTAATTCCGACAGGTAAAATTATATTTAAGCGCTCAATTTCAATAGGACTGCCTAACAGTGTAAACGCATCTGCAAAGCTTGAAGCAAAAAAATTAAAATATTTAAAGAACCCTAGGAGCCCAAGGTTTACCAATAAACTTATACACAGTAAACCGAATCGGCGTCGTTCTTTTGAGCGGTGTATTTGAATACCTAAAAAATAGTCTACGAAGGTACTAAAAGCAATTAAACCCAAAAAACGAAAATCCCACCAACCATAAAAAATATAGCTTGCTACCAGTAGGACAAAATTTTGACTTTTTTTAAAAATAAAGAAGTACAAAAAAAAGACAATTGGTAAAAATATAACAAACTCAATTGAATTAAAAAGCATTGATTTATTATTGTTTAAATGAATCTTATGTTAGGTCAGTAGCTATCCAACTTTTGTTGTATTTTATGATTTTTGAAAACCGTTCTTTAAGTTTAGTTATCCTTTGCACGCGTACTGTTTTTTAAGCTGCATTCCTTTTATTCAACAAGCTACTTCTAACATATGGTAACTTTCAAAATCACGATTTGCCAAACGTTGATTTAAATCTTAAAGGATTAATAATTGGGTATTGATAAAATTATAAACGAATCAACTACATTTACAATAAAAAGGCAAGGTACAAAAAAATTGATAACTGCATTTTAAAAGTTGTTTACTAAAATTGTAAGTTGGGAATCGCACAATCAAAAAAACCAGGCTGTTCGGCGTGGTTATTATGATGCTAAGAATATAGGAACGGGTTTTTTAAATTTTCCAAACAAAACCAGATCTATTTTTTTTGGTATTCGTGATTCAGCTATTTTTTAGCTTAATTTTAAGTCGTAAGGTATTTATTATAAGTGATTTAGCCTGTATTATATCTGTATTTTTTTTGAGTCGACTCATAGGCAAAATAATAATGGAGCGACACGAAAAGTATTAAATTCAAATTTTTATTTAAAACCAGTTTGTCTAATTCTATTTAAATTAGAGGAATAGTACACTTTAAAAATGCGTTGAAAACGAGCGAAAGACGAGCGTTTTTTAGTAGAAATTAAAATACTCAAAGTTATGATATTGATTTGGGTCGCTGCCTTATGCATTTGCAAAGGTTATCCACGCAAATGCATAGATGTAATCGTCTAAGGAAAGTTCAAATTCTCTGTATTTGGATGATCCGACAGGATTTCTTAATGTTACTTTAGAGCCGTCAAAACCTATAATATAATACGTGTGAAATGATGAAACATAATCAATAATCCCTCTGTTTGTCAACCCCTTAATTTGATCAACTGTCCATTCTTTATCTGTGGTAAGTGTTGTAATTGCTTGTTTATGCCTGATCCCAAAATAGATATATCCCGTTAATTTTGACGTATCCATATTAGTCGATAATGTATTGGCGACACCTCTAGTAAGTGCATTCATTGCTTCTGTAACACCCATATCTTCAATGTTTTCATACGATTCGCTCGTATCAATCTGCCCATCTCTCAATATAACAAAGGCTTTTTCAATCAACATAGGCCATAATTCACCATCACCATCACCTGCATACGTAAATCGTCCGTTTCTAAATGCAACGACCTCTGGCGTAACAGTAGATTTTTAGCTGTTTTAGCAGCAAGATTATTATTATAACATATTACACACAAGCTAACGGTGTAATTTGCCTTGAAATCTGGTCCGTTGATTTAATTTTTTATGGCGGAATGATTAGCGTTGGCAACTGCTCCAAGAGCCGCCATAAAGGTACAGTTGTTTAAATAATATTACATAGTTTTATAATTTATTTTATTATAAATATCTGTAAATCAACTATTTTTATGGAATCTACTTCTTTAGTTTAGGATTTATTTTTTAATTTAAAGAACCCTTTAAAGCCTCATTCTTGAATCCCCAAGTCAGAAATCCCCAATTATGAAGTTAGTTTTTACACTATTCCTCTGTGTCTATTCCCTATCCTTATTGCAAGCTATTACTTATACCACTATTGCGCCGGGCAATTGGCAAGACCCACAAACTTGGCAGTCGGGCAATGTTCCCGACCCTGAATCAATCGACGGGGACCAAGTTATTATTCAGCACAATATCAACATCTTAAACAACAATATCAAGCTTATCAGCGGAGCAACAATGGACGTAATCGACGTCACTTTCAATTTGTTAGGCGGCAATCTGATAATAGAAGACGGAACGGCTACTTTTAGTAATGTTGTTCTTTACGTAGAAAGCGGTTGGAGTATTCAACAAACCACTTCGGACGCCTCTCTATTTATTTGGGGTTCATCCGTTGATGTTGGCCAAAATTTTCAAAACTCAGAAGGGTTTCGGTACTTAGAAGATGTTTGTTTAATTGTTGACGAAAATTACCAAAACGACAAAGGTATAGACAGTCTTATCAATGTTTGTGCAATTATTGGCAACAGTTCGAGTGGTAGTTTTCAGAACAATTCTAATTCTTTAATGTACTTAAGCGGGTCTTCATTTAATATTTTGAATGGAAATTTCCAAAATCAAAGTTCAGCCTTGATGGCAGGGGATATTATTGCCTTGTGGGTACAGAACGGTAACCTACAAAATAGCGGTACTTGGACGCTTGTCGTTAACGAATATTGTGTAAGCCAACAAATTACAGTATCCAACCAATTTTTGCCACCTGTTCAGACTTGCAATACAATCGCTTCTTTTTTTAATCCCTGTTCGTGTAGCGGCAGCAACAATACAGTTCTTACATCAAGTGCTTTGGTTAGCGATGCTGTTTGTTACGGAGATTCGAGTGCAGCGATTGACCTTAGTGTAATTGGCGGTCAAGCCCCTTATACTTTTGTATGGTCAAACGCAGCTACCACTGAGGATATATCTAATATAGTTGCCGGAAGCTATTCGGTCACTATAACAGATGCCAACAACGATCAAATTGTCGCTAATTTTAATGTCACCGAAGCAGCAGCACTTGTTAGTAGTGTACTCATTAACCAAACCTCTTGCTCTAATTCTACAGATGCATCAATTCTACTAAATCTTTCAGGAGGTACGGCACCGTATGGTTTTTTGTGGTCGACGGGGCAGACGAATCAAGCCCTACAAAACGTAACAGCCGGAAGCTATTCGGTCACAATAACAGATGCCAATGCTTGTTCAATTGCCGCTAACTATTCTATTCCTATAACCAATCCTATAGCGGTAAACTTGCAGCCCACAGCCGTTAGTTGCGAGGGCAGCAACGACGGATTTGTTCAGGCTACCGTTGCTAGCGGTCAAGCCCCTTACAGCTATAATTGGTCCAACAATACAAGCAATCAAGCTATCAACAATTTGGCAGAAGGTATGTATTCGTTGACCGTAACGGATGCAAACGGCTGTACGGCTACTGAATCAACGGTGGTTGTAGCACCGTCAATTATTGAACTAGAGGTGTATATTGTAAACGAATCGTGCGATTCAAGCGGGTCAATTACTATTAGTAATTTGGTTGGAGGTACGCCACCGTATCAGGTTTTGTGGAGTAACGGTAGCACGAACCAAGGTATATATTTTCTGACGGCGGGTATGTACTCCCTAACAATTAGCGATGCCAACAACTGTTCTTTGGATGCCTCTTATACGCTTAGTTTGGATTCTGCCCAAACCTGCACAATAGAGCCGGGAGATTTTAGGACACAAACACAAGGCGGATGGGGGGCTAGTTGCTCGGGAAACAATCCGGGTTGTTATCGAGATGCTAATTTTTCGAATGCTTTTCCAGCAGGACTGGTTCTTGGATGTACTTTTACGGTTACTTTTTCTAGTTCTTTTGCTGTTGAAACCTATTTACCCTGCGGAGGACCTGCAGCTATTTTAAATAATTCTTTTACAGATCCTAGCTGTTTAAATAATGTGTTGTTAAGTCAGCTGCTAGCAGCATCCTTATCGGTTGGTTTCGATAATTATGATGCTGGATTTGGCAATTCGAGCACTGCTTTACAAGATTTGTTGGTTGCTTATGGACCGATGCAGGGTTTGACAGTTGGGGATGTTTTGGATGAAGCGAATCAACTATTAGGTGGATGTGGTTCGGCCTTTTCTCGTCAAGATATCAATGCCACTCTTAGTAATATCAATCAGAATTTTGTAGACGGAACTATGTTGGATACGGCTTTAATTTGCCAAAGTCCTTGTTCGAGTTTGAGTAGTGCAGAACGGAGTGTACAAGAAGCGTTGGTGTGGCCTAATCCTGCAAAAGATGAATTAGTTTATTTACAATTTGAGTTAAATAATCGGGCAGCTATTCAATTGCAGATTGTTGAAATGAACACTGGCAAAATTTTACAAATAGTAGATTATGGCAATTACTTAAAAGGTAAAAATACCCTAGCGTGGGACGGATTTTTGCAAGGGAAACGTTCACTAAATCGAGGACTCTACTTGCTTAGGGTAATGGCATCAGACAAACTATTATTCAATTCCAAATTAATCAAGCTGTAAGGCGTTGGAGCGCTTCTTAGGTTTTATTAAGCCGTTCAACTGAGGATTGTTTTGGCAAGTAGC
>CAJQQM010000240.1 GCA_905480485.1 uncultured Aureispira sp. | reverse complement strand
ATTATGAAAATACTGGAGATTCTACTAGTGCAATTTTTTCATTGTCTAATGTCGCTGTATTGGATACAACTAACAACGGGGATGGTCAATATGGACATTATTCTTTTGTAGATATTGATGGGGATGGCGATTTAGACGTATTTGAATTGTTGGATAATGGGTCTATTCAGAATTATTACGAAAACATGGAGATTATGTTGAATGTAGAAGAAATTTCGCCTTCAACCTTATCACTCAGTGTGGCACCGAATCCTAGCAGTGGCATCATCAATTTTGATGCAAGTTACAATGGTCAATTATTCGTTTATGGTATTGCCGGAAGATTGTTGAAGCGGATAGACTTGGTGAATGATGATTCTGTTGATTTGTCGGATATAGACAACGGCACCTATTATTTGGTACTTGATGCGGATAAAAAACGTTATCAGACGACCTTGGTCTTGCAAAAATAAAGCATTAGATACAAGTGTGTTGAATATTACAAAGCCGTTATGCTTCAGTAGGAGTGTAGCGGCTTTTTTTGGGTTGGTTTGGTTGTGACACAGTTCACAAATATTTATTTAATAATAATTAACGATTTATGAAGCTAGGTCCGTTGTGCCTCTAGGCACAACACCGCGCAGTTCGCATACAATTTTTCTCTTAGAAAAAATGTAGTGCTCACCCTTGGAACAGGGCAAGGTTCGTTGAGCTAAGAGGCATAAGGGACCTGGGCAAACAGGACATTCACTCTATAGGGAATCGGCTTGAAATTGATGCAAGAATGAACGGCCGCTTTGCGGTTCGCTCGCTTGAATGTCCTCTAGGACATTCACCCTACGGGTTCGCTCGCTCATAATTCCTAACACCTAACTCCTTACTCCCAATATTATTTGTTACATTTGTAGGTATTTATTATTTAATTACAACATCAGACAACTATTTCATACATGAAAACAGTGATACAACTATGCAGCCTACTGTGTTTGTTTACTATGCAAACGCTTATGGCACAAATTACTTACACGAGTGCCTCTTTGCCCTTGGCCAACGATGTAATTTCTTATTCTACAGCCCTTGATTCAACGCTTACGGTGTCTGCACCTTCAGCTACGGCTTCTACGTGGGATTTTTCTGGTCTAACAGCATTAAGTACACAAAGAGATACGATTTTGCCCGCTGCTGCCGGTGCTTCTTATGCCGACTATCCGGACGCCGAAATCTTGGAACCTCTTTTTGGGGGCGCGACCGGCTTTGGTACCGCTTATGTAGATGTCACTGCTACTCAAATCGAACGCCTCGGAGGAGGTATTGAAGTGTTTGGTCTTTCGTTTGTAAGTGATTATTCTAATACGCATATTACGCAAGTTCTACCCTTAACCTATCCGGATGCTGATTCAGATACTTATACCTTGAACTATGGCGAAAATATCGATAGTATCCCATTTTTAAGACAACTAATTGATTCATTAGTAGCCGGGGCTATTGGAGTTTCAGTGAGTCCTGATTCCATTCGTTTTGTTTTTGAGGGCACCGATGACCGTACGGTAGATGCCTTTGGAACTTGTATAATGGCCTACGACTCATTTGATGTGATACGTCAAAAAGTAATTAGTGATTATGAATTCAAAATTGAAGTAAGGGTGCCCGTCCCTTTTATTGGGCCTTTTTGGTTTGACGCTACTTCTTTCTTGCCCTTGCCTTTTCCTCCACAAGCCACTACAGTTCGATACGACTTTTTAGCCGAAGGTGTTAAGCAACCAATTGTGTCTTTATCGCTCGATTCTGCCGAATTAGTGGTGTTGAATATCAATTTTATGGATACTTTATACAACAATCCGCCAAACACCATTAACGTCAATTATTTATCCCTTAATGATCAAATAAAGGTATATCCCAATCCTACCCAAGATATTCTTCATATTACGATCGAATCTGCCTTGCCTGCCAAAGGTTTGAGGCTAAGTTTTTACGACAAAATGGGACGCTTAGTAGGGGCTGCACAAACCATTCGTAGCCGTCAAACAGCTGTATCATTGGCTGATTTGTCGCAAGGTCAATATTTTGCCGTATTGCGCAATGTCAAAGGTGAAATTGTGCATCAGGTAACGGTGCTTAAATCAAACTAAACAAGTTCTAGCAACATAAAAAAGGGGCTGTCATTTGACAGCCCCTTTTTTGTACGCTTCTTCCTACGTTTACCAACGGTCTTTTTCCATGGTTTTAGTAGTTTTGATAAGACGGATGGCATTATTTTCAATTTTAAAATACTGCGAACCTATCTTGAAAGCATCGCCGTTCTTTTTGCTGGCCAAATCACTAATGTCTTCATTGATTGTATGAATTGACCCCCTCGTGTAACGCGCCAAATAAATATAGTCCAAATTTATCACATCGCCCTCGGCAATGCCGCAGGTAATAACTCGTACGGGCTTGCCAAGCTTCATTAAGCGAGGTATCAATCTAAAATCGCGTACCCTCGAAAAGTTATCGGCAATCAGTACTACACCTTTACAATTAGGAAATTTCTTGATGCCGTACAAAATTGCTTCAATATCATTTTCGGGGTCTTTGCCACCGCGCCCCTTGCGCATCGCCTCAAAAGCCATTTCTTCAATATCCGTAGCTTTGTCCGAACTCATATAATAGCAGCCACCCGAATAGCCTAAAGGGCCGTCGGGCTTGCTGTCGCCGTCATTAAAAAATACAAATTTTTCGGTTTCATTTTGTTGGATATGTCCCCTCAAATAAAGTAATGTTTGCGTCAAATAAGGGTGCATACTCCCCGTTACATCCTGCACGATTACGTAATCTTCCCATCGGTCCATCGTTTTTTTCAAAACAGTATATACCACCGAATCTTCTGTCATATTTTGAATTACCTTTTCGGGAACTGCTGCTGCCTCCAAATCAGGTACCTCTCGTTCTTTAATCAGCATCTTTTTGGTCTCTCTTATCCTGTATTCTTTGTCGCGGTCAGCACCTTTAGTTTTAAACTTAATCCCCTTTTTGCGTTTGTCAAAACTTTTGGCCAAGTACATACCCGTCCATATTTTTTTGCGGCTAGTAGTATAAGAAGTATCGTATACTATTTTGGTGGCCGCCGATTTTTCGAGTAATGTTTTAATTTTTGCTACCTCTTCATTGGTTTCTAGGGGCCTAGTGTCGGGGGCATCTACCCGACGGTCCAAGGCCGTGCTGATAATTTGCCCTGTCTTGGTACTTACGCGTTTTGGACGCAAATAAATAACAAAACCATGAAAATACTCTTGTGCCTTTTCATATTCCATTGTGCCATCCTGCGCCATTAAGTTCCAGTCAATAATATTGTTGTTGAAGGCCGCCGGGAAGTATTGCTGCAGCATTTCATAGCGTTCTTTGTTTAATTGTACCTGATCAAAAGAAGCACTGCGTTTAAAAACAGTATACACCAAATCAATGCGTTCAATCATCGTATCTCTCAAGGAGTAAAAAAGCTGCTTGTCGGCTTCTGTAAAAAGAAACTTAGAGTAGTTCATCGGTAAATAAATGATGTACTGACTTTGTCGCGAAATATCGTAGCGTGCAATTTTAGTTTCTTTAGATTGTGATAACAAATCAGGACTAATAATTACACTGTCAAATTGGCTAAATGACCATTGACACAGCATTAATAATAGAATTGTCCAGTATGTTTTCATATTACAATAGTATAAATAAAAAAAATAAGGTTAGTTGATTGAACTAATCTGTGGGCTTAAGTTAGCAATTTATTCATATATATGACAGGGCAAAGTCCTTTCCTTTTTCTGAAAATTTAGAATTATTTAACTTTTTTATGGAATAAAAGGATTAATGAAGCCGTCTAATTAGTAATATTACAAAATAATTAGAGCAATTTTATTGTTTTTCCAGCTATGCTTTGTAATTTCGTCCGATCAAAAAATTAGCTAATCAGACTTTAATTCCTATTATAAATTCTTTAAAGATACAATTATGGCAGTCAGAAAAATTCGATTTAGAGAGGCGCTTCGTGAAGCAATGAATGAGGAAATGCGTAGAGATGAAAATGTATTTTTGATGGGAGAGGAAGTAGCCGAATACAACGGGGCTTACAAAGTTAGTCAAGGTATGTTAGATGAATTTGGTCCTAAGCGCATTATTGACACGCCAATTGCCGAATTAGGCTTTGCTGCTATTGGAGTAGGGGCTGCTATGGGAGGTGTTCGTCCAATTGTTGAGTTTATGACTTGGAATTTTGCTGTTTTGGCTTTTGATCAAATAGTCAACCACGCCGCCAAAGTGAACTCTATGTCTGCAGGGCAATTCAAATGCCCGATTGTATTTAGAGGAGGTACTGGCTCGGCTGGCCAACTAGCACAACAACATTCACAAACGTTCGAATCATGGATGGCCAATGTACCTGGATTAAAGGTAATCTCTGTTTCTAATCCATACGACGCCAAAGGATTGTTAAAATCAGCTATTCGCGACGAAGACCCTGTATGCTTCATGGAGTCAGAAGTGATGTATTCGGACATGGGTGAAGTTCCGGAAGAAGAATACCTTATTCCTATTGGTGTGGCCGATATCAAGCGCGAAGGAACCGACGTAACGATTACTGCCTTCAACAAAATGATCAAAGTAGCTTTAGCTGCAGCCGATGAACTCGCAAAAGAAGGTATTTCCGCCGAAGTCATTGATTTAAGAACGATTCGCCCCTTAGACGAGGCGACCATTATCAAGTCTGTCAAGAAAACTAATCGTATTGTATCGATAGACGAATCTTGGCCCTATGCAGGTATATCCTCCGAAATTGCCTATCGAGTTCAAAAACATGCTTTTGATTATCTAGATGCACCTGTAACGCGTCTTAATTCAAAAGATGTAAGTATGTGTTATGCACCTACCTTAGTAGACGCATTTTTGCCTAATGTTGGTGATGTGATTCAAGCGGTCAAAGCGGTAATGTACCGATAGGTGTAGTATATTTTAACATCAAAAAAGCCGAACTTCTAAAGAAGTTCGGCTTTTTTTTGGCTCTAAAAAACATCGTAAAACTCTCGTTTGACAGGAACTTCCATAAAGCCTAAAGAACCAGGTTTGGCCCGTATAAAGAAATTCCATGTTTGACGTTCAGGTTGCCAACTTAAGCCCATTTGCCAACAATGTAAATCTCTCGAAAAGGTAAAATCCGGGAAGGTGATTCGTTCATCCTTAAAACTATAACCGATGTTTCCAACCCGAATATTCCATCCCTTTGATAAATTAATAGTTCCCGAAAAATTAAGTTGATTGGCTGTTATCAAGGACGTATCTACACCATTCAGATAGCGGTTGTTGACAATCAAATTATAGCTGATATTAATGGATTGAATAAGATTGAATTCATTACCTGTTTTTGCAACATTATTAGATTTTCTTGAAAATAGTTTTCTTAAATCTGCAGAAGTAATACTAGTAGATGCATTGAATGCCATAGACGTAACCCGCATCAGACGCCTGCTTACATCAAATTCGAAGGTGTTGATACGTCGGTCGGTTTCAGGGTCGGCTGCATAGGGGTCAAAGGTAGCTGAAAAACGAAGATTTAGTTTTTTGAAAAGGGTGGTATAGGTATTAAAATTAAGCGGCGATATATGCAAGCTGTCGGCAGCTAAATTTACATTGCCAGACAAGGTGGCGGATGGAATCAAAATTAGTTTTTTAATCGGGTCGCTGTTCAAACTGTCAAGTTTGCCTCGTTTTACTTTAGCTTCAAACCTAGTGGCCAAAGAGTAGTTGAGAGAGGCAGTTTTACCGCTAGGGGGGCTGTATGAAAAATAATTATAGCGGCGGAGTTGTTCAGGATACCTGCTATCGTATTGAACCGAATCGTAATAGTAATCATACGCATTTTCGTAATCAGGGGTCCAGCTAAATCCTATATTAGGAGATATAATAGCACGCAATTGTTTGAACGCCCCCCAATTAAAAATACCCGTCGCATATATTTGAGTGTTTACATTTACGCCAGCACTAAATTGATGCGTCGTAAAAAAACCGTAATCTTTGTAGGTTTCAACGGTGCCGTAGGCAAGGGTGTCGGTAGCATCGCTAGCATTAATAACTGGGGTAGCATCCAAAAACTGACGATTCTGATAAAAATACCATTTCTGCGTATAATTTATAGAGGGCTGAACATTGATATATTTGAAGAGTTTGAAAGAAAAATTGAGTCGCGGTTGATGCGTCATACTGTAGTTCATATTCTCAATAGCTTCTTCTAATCCACCGGGTTGAAATAAAGCTGTATCTGTAGTCGTAAGGGTATTGGTTGCACTCATCGCATAACTAAAGCCAATCCGTTCGTACCATTTTTGAGTCCCTGATATTTTTTTACGTTTAAAGGGAAAAATCTGATTCATATTAAGATTAATCTGCGGAAAATTAATCGTCATGAGTTTGGTTTGTGTATTCTGACTATGCGACAAACGGGCTGAAATAGAAAAAGGAGTACCTAAAAATCGTTTGCTGTACGAAATATTAGAATTAAAGGTAGCTTGCAGGACACTGTTGGCATCATTAAAGGTATTTCTGTAATAATCAGAGGTGCCAAAATTAACAGATGCCTGAAAACTTTGACTCGGATGTGCCTGTGAAGCTTGCGAATGAGACCAAGAAAAATTAAAGCTTTGTTGAAGGTCGTACTGCGGGGTGCCGGGTTCGTCTATTTGTATGCGTGTATATCCCAAATTTATAGCGCCTGACCCTTTGTAGCGTTTGCTGTAATTGCTTTGGATACGGCCTCTTAAAGAACCCCGCATATAAAAATCGCCGGTAACTTTTAGGTCCCAATATTCACTGAGGCCTAAATAAAACCCAATCTCCCGAATACCAGGTCCTAGAGTAGGGGAGAAATCGATATCCATACTTAGAATCAATCCCGAACGTTTGTTTTTGGTAATTGGAAAAAATCCAAAAGGCAAAATGATAGGCGTAGGCGAACCCATGATTTCTAAAAAAGAAGGCCCGACAACCAATAACTTGCCCGGTATAATTTTGGCTTTACTTGCCCTGATACCAAAATGCGGATGTTCGTGGTCGCAGGTAGTATATATACAGCCTTGACTAAATAAAATATTCTGATTGGCAGCACCAATGCTGTCTGCTTCTTTGCTTATAAATTTGGTAGCGTTAGAAACCAAAAATCCATCGCCTTGTTGAGTAGAGGCATCGTATACTTTACCCTTTTTAGTTTTGAAATTGAATTCAATACGCCGACAGCTAAATTGTTGTTCTTTGTCGTCAAAAAAGGGACATTCTGTTTCGTTGCCTGCGCTGTCTACTAAGCAGGTTGCTGTAGCTACATTGCTTATAAAGTCGAATTCGATATAGCCTGCTTTTAGATTGTATTGTTCGTAAAAAACTTCAGCATTGTGATATAGGTATACTTTTCGAGTCGTTAAATCATAGATCATTGAATCAGCCGATTCGTATTGTACCGGCAAGGTGAGAGAATCTGGCGAAAACTGGATAATAGGGCGATTGTTGGTATTAATGAATTGACTATCCGAAGAGATAGTGTCAAATAAAGTGCTGTCCTCAAATATTGGGATGATGGTCGTGCTGTTGTCCAAGCTATCTATTGGGAGCCTGCGCAGACTGCTATCAGAAGCCTGGATTAGTGGCGAAGAATCAAGGACGGTACTGTCGGGTATGCTACCGCTAAGGCTGATGCTATTGCTATCGGACGGACTTGCAGTAAGCGGAGCAGTTAGGCTATCCTGAAGGCTTACTAAGTCGGTAGTGAGGCTGTCTGAATTGACTTCTTTATTACTTTCTTGTGCTTTTTTTGAGCGTTCTACCAGAAGTTTTTTTTGAATACGGTCTTGTTTTCGGGATTCCCTTGCCATTTTGGTATGATAGGGGAAGCCACAACCTGTAAGGTATACCAAAAGGTAGGAGACAAGTACTAATTGAAAACAATATTTAGGTTGAAAAGCCAAATCGAAACATTATAAAATTGCCGAGAATCAAATCGTGCTGTTGTTCAGACAAAGCGTGTTTATACTGCGCTGCTATAGTACACTTAACCACTTTGATGAGCACTAACAAAAGTACAATTTTATCCAAGACTTTTGTGTATATCAGGCTGTTTAACGCATTATTTCACTCTTTTTAACGCATCATTAAATAATAAGCTGGCATTCTTGATTAAATCAAAAAAGCGTCGTATTTTGAATCAGTAAAGACCTCTTAAACTAAACTTCTCCTCTGTGCCGGGTTTACACTTTTTTGCCATACTAATTTTTGTTTGCTTGCCTTTTTTCTCTGAAACAGCAAGCTTTGTACAGTATGTTTCCAAACCACCCTTTACTATATTTATCGATGCAGGGCATGGTGGAAAAGACGCAGGTGCCTCGGGCAAAAATGTTTACGAAAAAGACATCGCCCTTAAAATTGCGCTAAAACTTGGAGCCTATCTTCAACAAAATTTAACAGCCGTACGGGTGCTTTATAGTCGTACTAACGATATTTTTGTACCACTCCACAAACGAGTACAGTTGGCTAATGAACAAAAAGCCGATGTATTTTTTTCGATTCATTGTAATGCCATGATCGATAATCCTAGCCCTGTTAAAGGAACCGAAACCTATGTAATGGGGCTGCACAATGCGCAAGAGAACTTAAGCGTGGCCAAGCGCGAAAACAAAGTGGTCTTGATGGAAAAAGACTACACCAATAACTATCAGGGTTTTGATCCTAATTCAGACGAAGGGCACATTGTTTTGAGCATGTTTCAAAATGCTCATTTAAGTCAAAGTTTATTGTTAGCCCAGCAAGTAGAAAATCAATTTTCAACCACCGCCAAACGCAAAAGCAGAGGGGTTAAGCAAGCGGGCTTTGTTGTATTGCGTACCACAACGATGCCTTCTATCTTGGTCGAAACGGGTTTTTTGTCCAATCTTGAGGAATCCAAATACCTTAATTCCGAAAAAGGACAAGTTTATACAGCATCGGCTATGTATCGAGCCATTAAAGCATACAAAAAAACCTTAGAAGCCGGAGGGCTTGGCTTTAAAAATCAATTTTCAGCACGTGGTCAAGCCAACAATCCCACTACACCAACTCCGTCCAAAGAGAGGGTTTCAACGCCTAAACTGACGACAGTGGATACCGTATCAAATAAAATCACAGTTTCTCCTGCTATCCCTACAGAAACAAGTTCACCGGCTATCGAAGATATGTACCCGAGTTCTTCCTCAAAGGCGGTGAGTTACAGCGTGCAATTAGCCTCTTCTCCAACCGCTTTCGACCTCAAAAAACTACCTTGGCGAGCACTAAAAGGCCTTCGATGTATTCAAATAGGTACATCCTACAAATGTTTGTATGGTGCCTACACAGATTTTTCGGCAGCTATACAGCAACAAAACCGCTTACGTAAAGAAGGTTTCAAGGATGCTTTTTTAGTGGCTTTTCAGCAGGGCAAAAAAATACCTTTACCCCCTCGATAGTAGTGCAATTGCAGTACAATGGTTTTTTACTAAGAAATATAGAGACGAACTTGTTTATTCAGGGATTAATCAACAAATAGTTGTTGTTAATTCAAAAGATTTTAGTTTATTTGAAGTTAAAGCAAGAATAAAAAAATTATTATCACTATTTTTGGTTTAAATTTTGGTATTATTCTAGAATCAAGGTTCTAGTATACTATTCTACTCATTTATAATCATTCAAATTTGACGATTTCTAAAGAGATAAAAATTGGTTTTGTAGGCATGTTTTTGGTCCTTTCTGTTCTGTTTGTGTTTAACTTCTTCAAACAAAACAATTACTTTTCCACCAATATGTTAATTACAGCAAAATTCAACAATATTGAATTTCTCAAAAAAGGGAATTTAGTGTTGTTGAAAGGCAGACCAATTGGTTATGTTGTTGCGGTATACAAAACGCAAGAAAGCCTAATGGTGGATATGGATATCGAAGGAGATACTAAAATTGCATCCGACGCAACTGCTGTAATTGCTGAATTATCTTTAATGGGAGGAAGGACTATCTCTATTAATTTCGAAAAAGAATGCGAACAGGATTGTCTACAGTCAGGGGCTGTTATACCCGGTACTGTTTATACCATGAAAGAACAAGTCGAAGCTGCAGCGGGGCCTATGCTCGAAAAAGTCGGACGTGTCATTGATACCTTAACAAGTCCCTCAGGAATAGATGCTATGCTTCAACAAGCACAGGAGTCCGTAAAGGGTTTGGCTACAACAACAGACGGTTTTAACAAAAAAATGCGAAAAATGGCTGCCTCGTTACCAGGTAGCGTTCGTAGTTTTCGTTCCATGACAGATGCTATGTTGTCGTCCAAAGCGCTTCAAGACAATCTGAAAGCTGCCATTGACAATCAAAATGCACTAGCCTCTTTTGATACCTTGGTCAGCAATTTAGCGGCCTTGAGTCCTGAAGATATCGAATCGATGACACAATTATTATACACGGCTGCCGAACAACTCGATAAACTACCAGACTATATCATTCGTTCTAATAAATTGTTGGCGAAAGCGGATACCGTCTTAGATGATTTTAATGCAACATTCCTTAAATATCAAGCTGGGCAAAAAGGGCAAATAGCTAAAATGCTACATCAAAAATCGTATAAGGATAGTTTGAATAATTCGATTCAAAAAATGTCAGAAACACTACTAGGGATACGCAATCATCCTGAAGATTATTTGAGTTTAAAGAAAAAGTAGTAGTGTATTAAAAATAATTATATTGTTGATAAATAAAATTTAATCAAGTGCGTAACGAAGTAAAAATTGGGATATTGACTGTTATTGTAACCGTTTTGTTGTTTTGGGGCTACAATTTTTTACAGGGTAAAAATGTATTTTCCAACGATATTGTGGTAAATGCCGTGTTTAATTCGGTTGATGGCTTAAACATTGCCGCACCGGTAACTATCAATGGGTATAAAGTGGGGGCAGTAACCAACATAATGCCCACCGAAGATTATGCTAAAGTGATTGTTGAAATTAATATCGCTGCTAACACTAAAATCCCTAAAGATGCTGCCGCTGTACTTGTGCAGCCTTCTTTGATGGGTGGTAAAGAAATTAGCCTCAAGTTTGTCGGAAATTGTGGCGAAAACTGTTTGGTTTCGGGAGAAACACTAAACGGCGAGGTTTCAGGTATGGTAGATGGTATCCTAGAAATAGCAGACCCTTACCTAGGCAAAATTGATACAATCCTTGGCGCCGTCTCTAAATTATCGGTCGAT
>CAJQQM010000239.1 GCA_905480485.1 uncultured Aureispira sp. | reverse complement strand
GATGCATGAATAAATACGAACATTTGAACTACAGTGCCGTTCCAATCAATACCATCATAATCGATTGCCCTCCAATCAGACAACATTTTTAAGGCTTATTATGAACAGGTCCTTTACTCTAAAAATAAAGGAAATAACCTGTTGGCAAACAACAGCCTACACACAGGCAAGACCTGATTCTTATTTTGTATATCCAAGAGAAGCGTTACATGGCAAATTAGGCTTTAAATTGACCAAAAGCATAGAGGTCTGCATACGATATGATCTTTTGTACGATGCATTGCCGAGGGTCCCGACTGTTAAGCTATATAATACGATTAGTAACCCATTAAGTATCTGTTTTTAGGGAAAACCTAAGCTTGAATTTAGTTGTTGACGGTATAAGCTAATTTGTAGGTAATATTGCTAGCATCTGTAATATCAAGCTGAACTTGCGTACCAATGCGTGCACCCACTACAGAGTAATTAGGAGTAGATGTGGGCAATACAATCTCATAATTTGTCGAACTTATATTAAAAAGCACATCGTTGCCCGCAATGTTATTAAAATCAATGATGCTAAAATTGTATGGGTTAATAGAATCAGCCAATAAAGTGAGGCCAATGCCACTAAGTGTTGAAAGAATAGTTCCGCTACTGTCTTCCGTTGTCTGAGTGGCATTTGCATTGCCGGAACCTACATAAAGCGTGTTCACTCCTTTGCAACTAGTTCCAGTTTTTTGATAACCATCAAAACATACACAAGAACCATTGCTACAATCACCGTTGTTGCATACAACACCACTGCAAGGGTCGCAAGCCATCAGAAACAGGGTAGAAACGCAACAAAATACAACAGCCTTTAGGGATACTATTAAATTTTTCATGATTATTTATTTATGTGATATGAATGAGATGTGCAATATAACAACAAAAAACTAGCCCAAAAAAAACGGACTTGTTTTTTGTCATTTTTATTTTTGAAACTATTGCTTTATGAGTTTTCTGTACGTTTGCTTTCCGTCCAAATCAAGTAAAACCACATAGGTAGCAGCAGGTAATGTTTCGATAGAAACGGTCACCTTATTTCTCCCTAGCACAATTTCTGACGATCCTTCCATAATTTTTTGGCCTACAACATTTTGTATTTCATAATAAAGTAGTCCCTCCTTGTTAGTAGACTCAAAATCTATGTGTACTACAGCTTTAGTCGGATTAGGATACAATACAAGGGGGCCAAGATTTTGTCCTTTTCTTGTTATAACAACGGTATTTGAATAATCTGCGGAACCATCTGTTTTGACCATCTTTAGACGATAATAGAAGGTTTGTTCACCCGGATTTTGGTCGAGATAATTATACCTTGGGCTAGCAACCACAAACTCAGGCTGAATAACTGCTATCTGCTGAAATCCAATAGCATTTGTTGATCGCTCTAGTTGATATTCTAGTATATTTTGTTCATGAAGTAGTTCCCACTCTAAGCTGTTATCGGCTTCTGTCTTATGCCCACTAAACCTGAGAAGTTGATTCGACAATAAAATAAAATTAGAGCTGATAGTAAATTGATCTCTACCTTCGGTGTCAACAATTACAATATATACTTCCCCCGGGTTGCCGTTAGTAGAAAGCGTGATATTGCCCATAGGATTGCCAGATTGAGAACCAACACCAGCATCGTTACAATCCACAAATGTACCTCCGCTTAGGCTCGGACACAAAGCATTAACAGGCCCATACAAAGCCGCCTGAACACCCGTAATATTAGCTCCGGTATTGGAAATCAAAACATCTAGCTGAGCAGGTCCACTTGGATCGCATTCTACCGTATAAAATATCGTGTGCTGTGTCAAATCCATGGTACCGACACAAGGAACCCTCGAAAAAAAGACGCTCCCCCCCATCAAGGCCGTTAAATCGTCCGGAACGATAGGGTCATCCGGGCGAGCATTAATGGCAGCAGGATCGTAAGCAGGTACACAGGTATTATTGACTGTCTCTGAAAAGTTATTGCCTGCATTAACAGGTGGCTGCGCGCCTAAACAAGGGCCCGTCCACCAATCTACTGTGGTACTAATTCCATTTCCGGAGGCTTGCGAGATCGGCAAAATATCTAAATTCATACCGATGAAATCAAAACAATTATTGCTGCAAAGTGCATCGGTCACCGTCGACCAATTATCGCCCACCAATAAGGGGTTACCATCGTTGATATTAAAGTTAATTCCAAATAATTGGCAATTTGCTCCTGCTACCGCAGTAGGATAATCTATCAGCGCAAAATCAGCGGTAGGATTAATAGCAAGTACCACATCATTGCAAACAAGACAATAATTTTGTTCGTGATCTACTGTTTCGAAATTAATAGACGATGTATTAACTGTATCAAAAGTACAAATAGGCATTTCATCACAAACAACAATAGGACAGCCTGAACCGTAAGGAAGCGTATAATCCAAACAGTTATTGACATCATCATTACCATATACCTCTACATTAAACCAAGGTTGTCCAATAGCTAATAATGGCAGCACCAATGCAGCTTCAGCATTATCGTAATTAACGGCATATAAATTATAAAAACCAGCAGGCACCCCTATAAAATCTGCTGTTGTATTAAGGGCAAAGATGATGCCCTGATTATCGACCAGTACATAGGTTTGAGTGTAAAGAGCAGGATTAGCAGCATCTCCGATAGGTAAAACTGTTTGAGTAATACCTGTGATGTTGTTGATAAAATCACATTGCGCTTGAATTGACTGATGTAACATCATTCCTGTAAAGAATAATGTCAACATCAGCTTAAAACGTATTTTTTTTGAGCTTAACATAGCTTAAAGTTTTTAGCTTGAAAAATAGAACATTATTCCTTACCAGTTACCAGCATCAGCTGCACATGGCGTAGGATTAACAATAGCACAATTGGTGGAAGCGGTATTGCCTCCAGATACACCTAAGGTTATATCTTGTACAACTGCTGCATAATTGGTTACCACCATAATATATACCTCGCCGGGAACTACCCCTGTAATATTGGCCTGTTCGGTCGGAGAAGGAGAAAAACTACAGTCGATTGGTGCCGCCAAAGAACCGCAAGCCGCAGCCGCGGCCGCAGCATTAGCAAAAGGGCCCCAAACAGCAAAATCAATATCCGACCCTGCCCCCAAATCAAATACTAAATTACCAGCAGTAGAAATTTCAAAATAATACCAAGATGGATTGGGTTGAGTTATCAAACAACCATAATCATTTCCTGCAGTAGCGATAGAACCAACACCTGCTGTGTAACAATAGGTATTATCCGTACAAATTGGCTGTTGCTGAGCACAATCGTTGCCTCCTGCGCCACCTGCACAGGGAACCGGAGTGCTAATACAGACATCGAAAGTTGTATTTTGTCCTCCGAGAGAGGTATAGGTATAGACTCTAACATAATAAGTAGTACCAATCGTTAACCCGTTGAGTGAACTATTGTCATTATCGCTGCATATTATTTCAGTACCTAAAGCAGGACAACCTCCGCCCATATCGTAGACTGAATGATACATATCAGTAACCGACCCCGCAACATTCGTCAAACTAAGGTTGTGTGAGGTTGAGGTTGCAACAAAACTAAACCAAACATCATCATCTGCAGTCCCAAAACAACTTGTAGCAGTGGGGTCGGTCGATGCAGTAGCGCCAAACACGGTACCTGCTGTAACATTTGCACAAGACAAATCAGGATTGACTGTAAGAGGGATAGCCCCGGAGCAATTATCGTTTGTAATAGGTGCCGAACAAGTATTCGATATAGTGAAGGTTCCAGTTGATGGAAAAAACGTAGAATAATATGCAACATAAACATAATAGTCGAGACCTAGTGTTGATAGGAAAGTGTAGGACTCTGTACCGATAGAACCTGCACCATCGACGCAGGCAACATTGCTTAGTGCACCGCATACACCACTAGCTATCGCCATTTCAACATCATAAGCAGTGGTCGTTACTTCAATTGTAGTCAATTGACCATTTCCTGTAAAAGTATACCACACACCTTCATCAGATAAGGTACAACCCGAACCATGGCTTAGCACCGTAGCAGCTATAGTCGTTCCGGCAAGCCCCAAAGTTCCACAAGGTAAGGCAGTAGCATTAGCACACAAATCATTTGAGGGACCTGTCCCTCCTAATGCATTGTCGACAATACAGATATCGAAGGTTCCAGACCCGCCTCCAAATTCCCAAAACCGTATATAGTAAACAGTTCCAGGTGTCAAAGAACTGTTTGAAATTTCTGGCATCAATCCATTGACATCGTCCGAACAAGCTAATTCGGTAGCGCTAACACAGTCTGAATCATACAAAGACATCACCCCATCGGAGATCGAACCCGAGGCTGTTGTAATCGTAACATCTCCAGAGGCAGGGGCCGTAAAAGAATACCAGACATCCTCTCCTATCAAGCCACAAGAAGGCGTTCCAAAGTTAGCAGCATTTGTTTGCTGAGTCGCCCCTACTGTAGACCCTGTCGTAAAAGAACAAGAAGTATTAACGCTTAGTGAAGGTGCTCCACCACCACCACAGGGTGTATTGCTTTGAGCACGCATAGTTGTATTAATGCTACAACAAAAAAGGATTAAAATGTATATATTTTTCATATTTTTATCTGAGTTGAATTCAAGTATTTTTTAAATTAATGCTGTGCTTTGAAGGCTTTAATATCTTGCAAATTTGGCCGTTCACCCTTGTAGACTAGCATGTTTTTGTTGCGTTGAGATGGCAACAGTTTGGAATAATCATGCAAGGCAATAACTTGAACATTACCTGCATGTCTTTCAAGCCATTCTTCTGCTCTTAGCGCATCTTTATCGGCTCCATTTCGTAGAGTTGCCGCATGAATTCCGATGTACTCATTTTCAACTTTAGATTCTTTAGATTCGCGCTCCGATTTTTCTTTTTCTAACTCATATAGATTGTCGATGCTAGAAGGTACCGCGCGCTTGGATTCATATCGTTGAATATCTGTCAAACGTACCTGTTTATCGTATAATAATACTTTTTTATCTTCTTTCAGTAAAGCTTTCACAGAAGGAGAGAGTAATTGATATTCTTGATGACTCAAGAGCGTGACTTGGTCTTTGTTATTATTTAACCATGTTTTGATGGTCGCTCGATTATCTTGCGCTTCTGAACTTTTAGACCAAAGTCCAGCAAGTATCAAACAGCAAAAAAAAGTTTTTGTATGACTAATATTCATAGTGGTTTAGGTTTAATGAATTAAACAAAATAAAATAAGTTGGCGACTATAAAATTGAGTGGTAAGTTGGATGGGATGTACTAAAATTAAGAAAATTTAAATTTAAATTATAGTAATACAAAATTAACATGAAGCAATTATCCTGTAAAAAATAAGTGTTCATGTGAATATTAAAAGAGCAGCCAAAAGAACTATAAAAACTAAATGCAAGGACCTAAAAAAAAAAAAATTGAAATAAATAAGGGCACATAGTATCAAACACAAAATAGTCTTCCCAAAAACTAGCAAATGAACAGAATTATATTGCAGCCAAAAACCTGTACCTAAATGAAAATAGCCAATTGCATTTGATGTCTATAAAAAGCACCCTAAACCCACTTTAACAAATAAACTCTAGTTAAAATTTAACATTTAAGCCATTTAAAATTCCGCAAAAAACCCACTTTAAAAAATTAATCATAGGATAATTCCCAGTAGTTCTTCTATAATATTTTAGTTTTTCACAAAAAAGTGACAAAGCAACTAGACCGGCTAAATAGCCTTACTAAACAACGTTTAGGGTTTGGATTGAATCGACTTATTGCTAATCATCTGACTCGGGTTTAAGTTGAACATTAAAAGTCAGCTAGGCTGTTCAATAACTAATAATTTTATTCTTTATGGAGAAGTAATTTATAAAAGATTTGTGTAACTTAGGGACCTCTTTCACCAACATATCAAGATTTAAAAAACATGGAAGCATACATTTATGATGCCTTAAGAACACCTAGAGCAAGGGGCAATAAAAAAGGCGCCTTAGTAGGGGCCACCGCTACTCAATTGGGTGTTACTGTAATGGAAGCCTTAAAAAACAAACATCAATTCGACCCGCTTTTAGTAGAGGACCTTATCATGGGTTGTGTTACTCAGGTCATGGACCAGGGGGCAAATGTAGCCAAAACCATTGCACAACATGCCGCCTACGGTGACCATTTAACGGCCGTTACCCTAAATCGTTTTTGCGGTTCTGGCCTAGAGGCTGTTAATCAGGCAGCGGCTTGCATCAAGTCAGGATTTAATGATGTAATGATTGCCGGTGGCGTCGAATCGATGTCAAGGGTAAAGATGGGCCTAGATGGTGGTGCCATAGCGATGGACCCGATGGTGGCTTTGCCAGGGCATTTCGTTCCACAAGGTATATCAGCTGATTTGATCGCTACCAAATATGGCTACAGTAGAGCCGATGTAGACGCATTTGCGGTGGCATCTCAGCAACGGGCCGATGCTGCCATCCGAAATGGCGCATTTCAGAATTCTATCGTGTCCGTTAAAGATATAAATGGATTCGTGATGCTCGACCGAGACGAAAATCCACGTCCAAAAACTACGCTTGAGACTTTATCCAAACTTAATCCATCCTTTGAAATGATGGGCCAATTGGGTGGTTTTGATGCTGTTGCTATCGACCGCTACCCCGAAATCGAACGCATCAGCCATGTGCATCATGCTGGTAATTCCTCTGCTATCGTTGACGGCTCCGGATTAGCATTACTGGGCAACAAAGCGGCGGGAGAACAATTGGGAATCAAGCCGCGGGCAAGAATTGTTTCGGTTGCAACCTGTGGAACCGACCCCACAATCATGTTGGTCGGACCCGCCCCTGCAAGCCGGAAAGCGCTCAAAAAAGCTGGAATGCATAAGAATGATATCGACTTATTTGAAGTTAATGAAGCATTTGCTGCCGTCCCACTACGCTTTATGGACGACTTAGGAGTAGACCACAGCATTGTCAATGTCAACGGAGGGGCTATTGCACTAGGTCATCCACTTGGTGCAACGGGCTGTGTTTTGTTAGGCACCGTCCTAGATGAACTTGAAAGACGCAATCTGAATACAGCATTAATCACCTTATGTATTGGTGGAGGCATGGGGATTGCTACCATCATTGAACGGGTATAAACCAGCCATTAATTAAGCCTTAAGCAGGCGATTATTTAAGAAGAATCATTGAAAAAAACATATATGGAATTTTTACCAATTAAAAACGATTTTTTTGACTGCTCGGTTGACTCCGATGGCATAGCAACGCTATCCATACATATGAAACAAGAGCCAACTAATCTATTCAGTATAGAATTTATCAATCACTATCTAAACACAGCCAAACAACTTGTTGAGAACCCTTCCGTCATCGGAGTAGTCGTTGGTTCAGGACACCGTGATTTTATGGCAGGTGCCGATCTCAAATTTATTGCTAATCCTCCTGAAGATAAAAAAGCACTTTTCGAAGGCTTACTGGAAGCGCATCGTGGATTTAGAGCCTTGGAACAAGCTGGTAAACCTTTTGTCGCTGCCCTAAACGGTACAGCTCTAGGAGGTGGCTACGAGTTAGCATTGACTTGTCATTACCGCATAGCGCTAAACAATTCTAAGATTAAAATTGGGCTCCCTGAAGTTAATTTAGGCCTTTTGCCAGGTGGCGGTGGAACACAGCGGCTTAGCTACCTCATCGGGATACCTAAAGCACTTACTTATATACTTCAAGGAAAACAATTTAGTCCCAAAAGAGCCCTTGAAGAAGGATATATCGACCAACTAGTCGAACAAGAAACGGCGCTAATAACAAGCGCTAAAAAATGGATTAAAGAGGTGGGTACAACGGTCCAACCTTGGGATAACCGCTCTTATAAAATACCTCAAGGAGGACTTATGTCAAAATCTGCCGCAGAAACAATGATTGGTGGAATTGGTAATTTACGCAAAAAAACACATGGTAATTATCCCGGAGCTCAATATGCGATGGCTTGTATACACGATGGAATGGGTTTGCCAATTGACCGTGGTTTAGAGATAGAAGCGCGTTATTTCATCAAAGCGTTTTATTCAAAAGAGGCACAAAATTTAATCCGAACCGGTTTTTTTGGAATCAATGAAGCTAAAAAAGGAAAACTTAAGCCCGAAGGCTTTGACATTTATAAGGTTCGCAAGCTTGGAGTTTTAGGTGCAGGTATGATGGGCGCTGGTATTGCTTATGTCTCGGCCAAGGCGGGTATTCAGGTTGTCCTAAAAGACACAA
>CAJQQM010000238.1 GCA_905480485.1 uncultured Aureispira sp. | reverse complement strand
TCTAGTTCGTACCGTTTATCGGTAACATGAAATAAAATCACTTCATGTTTGTTGTATTTTAGATGTTGTAAGGCGGCAAAAAGTTGTGCGTTTTGATCGGATTGTTCAAACATATCACTAAATATGACCACCAAGGACCGCTTATGTGTTGCATCGGCTATTTTATGCAGCGACTTAGCGATTGAAGTAGCATGATTGCGGGTGGGGTTGTCAAGTAGCTGATCTAGATGCGCCATAATTAGGTTGTAATGACGGGTGGAAGAACGGGCTTTTGTGTGTTTTAATAGATCATCTGCAAAAGTACTCAGGCCAAAAGCGTCTCGTTGTTTTTTTAGTAAGTTCATAAGCGAAGCAGCAGCAAGACTACTAAAGGCTAATTTATTGATAAAAGCCTGACCCTTTTGCTTGGGTGCCTCCGGAAAATACATAGACGAAGAAGTATCAATGACTATCTGACAGCGAAGATTTGTTTCTTCTTCGTAACGTTTGGTATAGAGTCGGTCGGTGCGAGCAAAAACTTTCCAGTCGATGTCTTTGGTAGAGTCACCAGGGTTGTAGATACGATGTTCGGCGAATTCTACAGAAAATCCGTGAAAAGGGCTTTTGTGTAAACCAATAATAAAGCCTTCGACGACTTGCCGTGCTAAAAGTTCTAAATTGCCGGTTTCTCGGACATCATATTCGTTGAGTATACTCATTTTGTTTTTGCTTTATTCGTGTGCTAATATCTCAAAAATTACAATAGAATCTACATTTTCTGCGGGCTTTGTTTTAATAAACCACATCTATTTTATGCTAGCTAGCCATCAAAATACTACTTACTACTAGATTTAACGCAGGATATGCCATTTGTTTTGTTTACGATTTGTTAAAATTTTAAACAAGGCTACTGAATGAGCTAACTTGTCTTTGTCGCCTCTGCAAGCAGGGCTTCATAAACCCTACGCCATCCTTTCCACTGCCAAGCTTCGCAAAGAGAACTATTGTGCCATATGCTCACCAAATGTCCATTGACATTTCGTGTCGTTTTGATAATTTTGATGGCCGATTCAATCGCCTTATCAGGCGTTAATTCTAAATACGTATTTAGGGTGACATCCATTAACTGAAAGGGGATGATTTCTAGGCCTTGCACCTTGTTTTGCTCTAAATCGAACCAGGGGAAGGATTGTGCAATACTTGCCCTAAAACCAGGTTGGCTTGCATAACCCATGCTGTAGTCTTGCTGAATGCCCAAATTAATTAATCTACGATAGCTTGTAGGCAACTTTAGTTTTAGAAAATGTTGTCGAGAACGAAAGGTTCGAAGCTTGGTAATTTTTTCGAGCCGATGAATTTCTTTGTCGAGCAAATCCTGGCTTTGATTCGATCGATAAGAAGGGTGAATTCCGCAGGGGTATTGTTGGGCGTGTAGATGTACGAGTTGGCGAAAATATTTATTGTTGTGGGAAATGTTTTTGTCGTAGGTTCCGTAATCGCCGATTAACCAAAAAAAGATTGGATTTAATGAATATTGTTGATGTATGTGGCTTATGTAGTCAAAACAAAAATAAGGGTCTTGTTGTAAGCGCAGTCCAGTTTTAAGCTGTAAAGACAAAGATTCGGTATCTTTATTTTTTAGATTTCTGAAAAATGCGCCTGTTTGTCGCCACCAACCTTTTTTTAGAAATGCGTAAGCATGATCGATGTCTAGGGTTGGTTGAAATTGATAGCTAGTGCTTCTAAATTGAAACCTTGGATAATAGCTGAGGATTAGTTTTTTGATTTCCAAAGCCCAGAGATTGACTAAGGGCTGCTCCAAAAAATTATATTGATAAGCAAGGCTAGAAGTAGCCGAAAAACGGCCGTGTTTATCTTCTTTGAAATCTAAATATTCTTCATATCGACTGACCAAATAAAAACAAAGGGCAAAAGGGTCGAAAGGTAGTAGCGAATTAGCAAGTTTAGTGTTGTCTTTTGTATCTTCTGCATAAAAACTGGCAGCTAAGCCTTTGTGCAGCGCAAAACTAGGTCTTATATACTGTATATCGGTTTGTTCTAACAGTCCATGAGGCCTAAAAAAAGGAATGTCAACCATAAACCTAGGACTGTAATTTATTTTGGCTACATTATTTTTTTGGGTAAAACAGTGTAAATCTTGCGTGATTTCTAGTTGCTTAACTCCTAGTATTCGTCTAAATATCAAATCGAATATATAGTCGATCCTAGGACTTGCTTTAGTGGTATATACAAAAAAAATATCCATTTTTTCCTCGAGGCTTATTCTTGTTTAATCTACTGTAAATTAATGTTTTATATGATTTTAACTACTTGGTTAAGGAATCCTTGTGTAGATATGAGTACTAAATAATTGCTTTTTATAATAGAAGCAGTATATTTGTTCCGAAATTAAGTTGCTTTCTACTATTTAATACGAAAGATACTTAGTTTTAATCGGCAAACTTTATTTGCGACTCAATATTTCAAATTAATACCTAAACAGTTAGAACTGTGGCTACAACATCTGACATACGAAAAGGCATGTGCCTCGAACACAACAATCAAACCTATATTATCGTAGATTTTCAACACGTTAAACCTGGAAAAGGTAACGCATTTGTTCGTACCAAACTAAAAAACTTATCGAATGGAAAAGTAGTTGACTATACTTTTCCTGCAGGTCACAAAATAGAAGACGTTCGAGTAGAACGCAGAAACTATCAATACCTTTATGATGATGCAGAGCGTTTGTATTTCATGAATAATGAAACCTATGAGCAAATCGATATTATTAAAGAAATGCTTGATAGTATTCAGTTTCTAAAAGAGGGTATGGATATAGAGGTCCTTTTTCATGCTGAAAAAGAAATCCCTTTATCCTGTTCATTGCCACAATATGTTGTTTTAGAGGTCACAGACATTGAACCTGGTGCAAAAGGCAATACGGCAACTAACACTTTAACACCCGCTATCCTTGAAACAGGGGCCGAAGTTAGAGTTCCTATGTTTATCAAGCAAGGCGATTTGGTCCGGATTGATACAGCAAGTGGGTCTTATATGGAAAGAATGAAAAAATAGCTGGCTAAGGGGCTTGATTGCTCGACCGGCTGCTGATGATAACAACTAATTTTATACCTTTAAAAACGAACTTATTATGGAGTTTGACAAAATCAAAGAACTCATTAAGTTGATTCAAAAAAGTAAGATCAGTGAATTCAAATATGAAAATGAATCCACTAAGTTTAGTATCAGAACTAAAAGTTATTCGACCTCAAAAGAGGTAATTGTTCAGCCTTCAATGATGCACAGTATGCCTGTTGCACCTATGGCTCAGTCCTTACCGGCTAACAATACGAGTAATGTTGCTCCTGCAACAACAGATTCTGCTGCCAACAACGAAGCTGCTCAAGAAGAAAGCAACAATTACATTGAAATCATATCACCAATGGTGGGTACTTTTTACCGTTCTCCTTCTCCAGAAAAGGGTGCTTTTGTGAAAGTTGGTGATACAATTGGTGAAGAAGATACCGTTTGTCTGATTGAAGCTATGAAACTCTTCAATGAAGTTAAAGCTGAAGTCAGTGGTCGCATTGTCAAGGTAATGGCAGAAGATGCAAGTCCGGTAGAATACGGACAAGTCTTGTTCTTGGTAGAACCTAATTAATTAGAATTGTAGATATTTTAACTGAGCTATACCCTAAGTTTACTAAAACTTAAGGCGTCATTTCTCAGTATTTTCTCTAGTTAAAACAAGTGAAATGTTTAAAAAAATATTGATTGCGAACAGAGGTGAAATCGCCTTGCGCGTTATTCGTACTTGTCGCGAAATGGGTATCAAAACAGTAGCGATTTATTCAACTGCGGATGCCGACAGTTTACACGTTCGATTCGCCGATGAAGCTGTTTGTGTAGGGCCTGCATCAAGTGCAAAGTCTTACCTAAATATTCCAAATATTATGGCTGCAGTTGAAATTACCAATGCCGATGCAGTGCATCCTGGATATGGGTTTTTGGCTGAAAATGCAGAGTTTGCCGAGATTTGTGGACAGACAGGGGTTAAATTTATTGGACCTGAACCTGAGCACATTCGTAAAATGGGCGACAAAATTACCGCCAAAGAAACCATGATAAAAGCAGGTGTACCTGTTGTTCCAGGGTCGGATGGTTTGGTTAAGAACATCGATGATGCTCAAAAAATTGCCTTGGAAGTAGGCTATCCTATAATGCTGAAAGCGACTGCCGGTGGTGGTGGTAAAGGTATGCGCTTGGTGTGGAACGAATCAGAATTGGAAGAAAACCTAGTCGCTGCTCAAAATGAAGCCCGTTCTGCATTTGGCAACGATGGAATGTACATCGAAAAATTTGTCGAAGAACCAAGACATATTGAGGTGCAAATAGCAGGAGACCAATACGGCGCGGTATGTCACCTTTCCGAACGTGAATGTTCGATTCAACGCCGACACCAAAAATTACTAGAAGAAGCACCATCTCCATTTCTCTCCGATGAATTACGGGAAAAAATGGGTAATGCTGCCATTGCTGCAGGCAAGGCTATTAACTACGAAGGTGTGGGTACGGTCGAGTTTTTGGTCGATAAACATTCTAATTTCTACTTCATGGAAATGAATACACGTATTCAGGTGGAGCATACCGTTACTGAAGAAGTAATTGACTATGACCTAATTCGTGAACAAATTAAGATTGCTGCCGGCGAAAAAATTACTGGGGATAATTATTATCCAACAATGCACGCCATAGAATGCCGAATTAATGCTGAAGATCCATACAACAACTTCAGACCTTGCCCTGGAACGATTACCTCGTTTCACAGTGCAAAGGGGCACGGAATACGCGTAGATACGCATGTTTATGCAGGCTATACGATTTCTCCGCACTATGATTCTATGATTGCCAAATTGATTTGCAAGGCAAGAACTCGCGAAGAATGTATCGCAAAAATGCGTCGTGCTTTAGATGAATTTATTGTTGAAGGAATTGAAACTACCGTACCATTCCATAGACAATTGATGGACGATGAACGTTTTATAAAAGGAGATTTTACGACGAAGTTTATTGAGTCATTTGATTTCAAGAAGCCTAAGTAATTTTTTTTAGAAGCGCTCTTTTGGAGGCTGCTATCTTTTAGTTTGAAAAAATTAATGGAGTAAATATAGTTGAGAACCTTTGGTTTTTTTATTTTTCTATTTAAATTAGGAGAGATGAAGCGATAGATATATTAAAATATCTATCTAAACATCTCCGCTTAATGTATGAAAATGAAAAATTATTGCTCAATTCATTTATATGTAATTGCAGGAAACAATTTTTAATTTTAAAGATTGTTTTCTGCTTTTTTTATGTAGGAATGATTTTTATTGAACATCCAAAATATCAGCTAATTTGAAACCTACAGATATTAAAAATCCGGAATACTTTCACAAAGTTGTTGATTGTCAATATGCTTGTCCTGCCCACACACCTGTCCCTGAATACATTCGTCTAATAGCTGCCGAAAGATATACGGAAGCTTACATGGTTAATTGGGAATCTAATGTGTTTCCCGGTATTTTAGGTCGAACTTGCGACCGTCCTTGCGAACCAGCATGCCGTCGAGGCAGGGTAGATGAAGAACCTGTCGCTATTTGTCGTCTGAAACGTGTAGCCGCAGATAATAAAGACCAAGCCCTTGTCAAGAAGTTAGTAGAACGAAAGCCAACTCCAAATGGCAAAAAGATTGCATTGATTGGAGGCGGACCTGCCTCCTTAACCGTGGCCCGTGATTTGGCCCCTCTAGGCTACGAAATACATTTATACGATGAATGGAACAAAGGAGGTGGTATGATGCGGACACAAATTCCTTCTTTTAGACTACCGGAGACGGTTTTGGACGAAGAGGTGAATTATATTTTAGACATGGGCATACACACACATTTCAATACTTTTGTATCAAGTATGCAATCGATACTTGAGCAAGATTACGATGCTGTTTTTGTTGGAACCGGCGCTCCTAAAGGTCGGGCCTTAAATTTGCCAGGGTTTGAAGCAGCCCAAAAAAACATACATATTGGTATCGACTTCTTAGCCTCTGTTGCATTTGGGCATCGAAGCAAAGTAGGCAAAAAAGTAATCGTCTTAGGCGGCGGAAATACGGCTATGGATTGTTGCCGTACCTCAAGAAGGCTTGGAGGAGAAGAAGTAAAAGTGATTGTTCGCTCTCCTTTCAAAGATATGAAAGCATCTCCATGGGAAATAGAAGATGCTATGCACGAGGACATTCCAATTCTAAATAATATGCCGCCAAAAGAATTTGTAGTCGAAAATGGCGTGTTAAAAGGCGTGATTTTCGGAAAAGTACGAGCGGAATATGACGAAAATGGTCGAAGAAAGTTAATACCAACAGGCGAAGCTGACGAATTCATAGAAGCAGATGATGTGATGATTGCCATTGGCCAAGACAACTCTTTTCCATGGATAGAACGTGATTTAGGAATTGAATTTGGTAAATGGGATTTGCCTGTACTCAATAAAACGACGTTTCAATCTACCTTAGACAAGGTTTTTTTTGGAGGTGACGCCGCCTTTGGGCCTGAAAATGTAATTACAGCAGTAGCACAAGGGCATCAAGCAGCTATTTCAATACACCACTATTGCGAAGGTAAAGATTTAAACGATCGTCCTGCACCACAAGTTAATCTTGCTGCTCAAAAAATGGGGATTCACGAATGGATATACGATTCGGGGGTTTCGGACGAAGACCGTTTTAAAGTACCACATGCAGACAAAAAATACAGTTTGAAAGACCGTTTGCTAGAAGTAGAACTGGGTTTTGATGAACAATTAGGTTTTCAGGAAGCGCAGCGATGCCTAAACTGTGATATACAGACCGTATTCAACACCGATCGTTGTATTGAATGTGATGCTTGTATGGATATTTGTCCTACTTCTTGTATAACTTTTACAAATAATGGTTCCGAAGAAGATTTGAGAACGCGTTTAATGGCCCCTGCTACCAATACATCGCAGGATTTATACGTTTCCGACAGCTTGGCTACAGCAAGGGTCATGATTAAAGATGAAGATGTTTGCTTGCATTGTGGTTTGTGCGCCGAGAGATGCCCTACAGCTGCATGGGATATGCAAAAGTATTTATACAATGTAACGAAAGCTAGTTAAATATGAACAAAATTACGACGGTTAATGATTGTGTAATTCGATTTGCAAATGTCAACGGAAGTGGTTCGGCTAGCGCAAATAATCTGTTTGCGAAAGCAATTTTCAGGATGGGTATACCCGTGTCCCCTAAAAATATTTTTCCTTCTAATATACAAGGATTACCCACTTGGTATGAAGTTAGGGTGAGCGAAAAAGGCTATCTAGGAAGACGTGCAGGAGTCGATGTAATGGTTTCGGTCAATCCTCAAAGCCTTGTAAAAGATATCGATTCTGTTCTTCCTGGCGGTTATTTTATTTACGATAATTCCAAAAAATTACATGCTCAGTACATTCGCCCCGATATTCACTACATTGGGATACCTATGATTCGTTTATGTATGGATAATTTTAAGTTGCCTCGAATGCAACAATTATTCAAAAATGTGGTCTACGTAGGGGCTTTATGTGCCTTATTAAATCTAGATATAGAGGTCGTCAAAACTTTATTG
>CAJQQM010000237.1 GCA_905480485.1 uncultured Aureispira sp. | reverse complement strand
TGCAGAAGCAGAAGCACAAATTACCACTTCTGTTGAATGGGATTTGAAAAATTATGCATCGGTACCCGTAGCAAGTGGTGTATACTTGGTACAAGTCAAGGTAGAGGGTGTAGGTTCACGCGTCCTAAAAAGCTTTATTATCAATAGGGCCTTGGATCCACAAAAACTATAAAGTCTTATAATTATAAATTTTAATTATTCATCAAGGACAATTATAAGCCCCTGTGGTTTTCACTATTTAGAATTTAGATTTAAAAACAGCATAAATTATTGTAAAATGCAGCCTAATAAATGGCTTAGTTTTGCTTTAATTATGTCAAAAATTAATGTATTAAACTATTTTAAATAGGGATTATTTTGAATAATTTCCTATATTTGTTTTTACACTAAAATAAAGAACGTTTCTTCTTGTTTGAAAGGAGAAACGTTCTTTTATTTACCTTTAGCAGGCAACTGCTTAAATTATTCAATATATTCAATACAAAATTATGTCTAAGATATCATATATGACTCAAGAAGGCTACGACAAGCTAAAAGCCGAGTTAATGGAATTAAAAACCAATGGAAGAAGAAACGCAGCAAAAGCGATAGGAGAAGCACGGGAAAAGGGTGATTTGTCAGAAAATGCTGAATACGATGCCGCAAAAGATGCTCAAGGTATGTTAGAAATGAAAATTTCTGAGATGGAAAAGAGTTTGTCAAATGCTAGAATTATTAATTATGATGATTTAGATGCTTCGAAGGTAGTTATCTTAAGTACTGTCAAGATTAAACAAAACAAGACTGGAAAAGAGTTTAAATACACTATTGTTTCACAGGCTGAAGCAAATTTGCGTGCGGGTAAGATATCGGTCAATTCACCTATTGGTAAAGGTTTGCTGGGAAAAGCAGTAGGAGAAATTGCTGAAGTTCAGACCCCTAGGGGCGTCATGGAATTTGAAATTTTGGATATTGCAATTAATATGCAATAAAAACGATAGTATATTCACTCAAAAAAGAGCTTTAGATAATTCTAAAGCTCTTTTTTTGTGAGCTACAAACGCTTAAATTGTACAATGCCTCTTTTTTAATAGATAATTATTTAATTTGTAATTATTATTATCTAATAACAATAAAATATCAACATGTCAAGTATATTTAGCAAAATAGTACAAGGAGAAATTCCAGCGTATAAAGTGGCCGAAAGTGATCAATTTTTGGCCTTTTTGGATATTGCACCAGTAACCAAGGGACATACTTTGGTGATTCCCAAAAAGGAAGTTGATTATATATTTGATTTAGAAGAGGAATTGTATTTAGGGTTACACGCCTTTGCCAAAAGAGTAGCGGGTGCTATTGAACAATCAATCACTTGCGAAAGAATTGGTCAAACTGTTTTGGGTTTAGAAGTGCCTCATGCCCATATTCATTTGGTCCCCTTGGTCAATATGCAGTTTATTAATTTCAATCACCGCCAATCGATGACAGATGAAGACTTTAAGGCTATAGCCGATAAAATAGCCTCTAATTTTAAGTAGTATAATTAAGAACTAAAAAGGGAGCTTCCAGATTTGGAAGCTCCCTTTTTTGATGTCTAAAACACATACTTATTTGACCCCGTGCATCAGTTTTTTGAGCAGTGGGTTGAGTAAGAAAACAAGGACACCTGCTACAGCGGGCACAATCGTGAAAATAAGGAAGAATACACTCAAAGAATATTGGTGCGTTATATTTTCAATTTGCCCACCTACAACCGCTGCTAATTTGTTACCAATTGCAATAGCCAGGTACCACATACCAAACATAAAAGCAATCATACGAGGTGGTACTAATTTGGATACATAGGATAAACCCACTGGTGATAGACAGAGTTCTCCTAAAGTGTGGAATAAATAGGCAATAATTAACCAAAACATACTTACTTTGACACCTGCAGCTACACCATATGAACCCATTGCAAGGAACCCAAATCCTATAGCCATTATGATTAAACCTAATGCATATTTTACCGCTGCTGAGGGATTGTATTTTGAGTCCCACCATTTTGAAAACAAAGGTGCAAAGGCAATAATAAAGAAAGAGTTTAGAATGCTGAACCAGGAGACAGTTATTTCAACTTGGTTGTCTTTGATAACCGCTACTTCTGAAGGTATAATTCCATTATCAAGGTTCAATTCAGCAGCATGTGCCCTAAACTTATCTAATTTTTCTGCATCTAAATATGCAAAGTTACTTCCTTCGTTATTTTTTTTAATAATATTAATCTTTTGTCCTACAGTAAAAACGCTAGGGTCAGCTATTTCTGTTGTTTTCGTAACCAAAACATCTAAACCATTCGCTTGGTAAGCCTCCGTAATAGGAGTATAGGTGGTATCAATGTTACCGGTTTCAGCGTTTTGGTCGGCATTCTGAATCGCTTGGTAAGAGACAATATATGCAGAAGAATTCAAATCTCTGTTGAGCATCCATCCTACAACGCCCCATACAAACGTAAAACATGCAACAAGCACTATATTTGAATAGGGTATTTTCTTAAAGGTTTGTTTCCATAATAAGAATAAAACATATGTGATAATCAATAATGGAATGAGGGTTAGCATGATGTTAACTATATTATACATTGTTGCATAGCCCCCTGATAGTTCTCTGTTCACATCATCTCTGGCGAAAATAACGAGAGAAGAGGCTCCTTGTTCAAAACTCATCCAAAAGAACACTGTAAAAAAGGCAAAAATGATAAAAGCAATCATCCGATCTCTTACTATTGCATCGTATCGAACAATTCTCGAACCAATCAGGTAGAGAAATAGGAATAACCCTACAAGAACTACCGTATATTGTCCTTCAAGATTACCTACAGAAAAGCTGTCAAACATATTAATACCCCCAATTTTAGATAGAGGATCATTGATTAAGTATCCAAATCCAATGACAGCACTAATTGCAACAAGAATTTTATCGACCAAAGTAAATGGATTTCTTTTATCAACCCCTGTATCGCTTTCCTTTGCATCTTCCTCTGGTTCTTGATTATTATTTAGCTTAGAAGGTATCTCTCCAATATCTCCGAATAGTGGTTTCGCCAACCAAAATTGAAGCGTACCTAAAAGCATAAAAATACCTGCAAGACCAAAGCCCCAACTCCATCCTACACGTTCTGCTAGATAGCCACAAAGCATCATACCAAAAAATGCACCCGCATTCACACCCATATAGAATATCGTATAAGCACCGTCTTTCTTTTCAGGCAGGTCTTTGTACATTTCGGAAACAATAGATGTCATATTAGGCTTAAAAAACCCAGTACCAATAACCAAAAGGGCCAAGCCTGTATACAAGGATAATTCAGTTTCAAGGGCCATAGAAGCATGCCCTAATGTCATAATAATTGAACCAACGACTACTGCCCAACGATAGCCAATGTATTTGTCAGCAATCATTCCACCAATAATAGGTGTGAGGTATAGCAACCCTGCATAAGTGCCAAATAAAGCACCAGCATTTTCAGCTGACCATTCCCAACCAGGATTGTAGCTGATAGCGGCCATTGTTAAAAAGTTGATGAGCAAAACGCGCATCCCATAAAAAGAAAATCGTTCCCACATTTCAGTAAAAAACAATACCATCAGACCGGCAGGATGACCTAATACTTTTGTTTCGAAAAAATCAGTTTTCGTTTCAGATTTCATTGTTAATATATTTCGTGTTTTAATTATGCATGTTGTAATTAAGCAACACTCGTTTATTTAATAAAGCAAAATACAGAAAATACTAGAGAGTTGAATAAAAAATCAATATTTGCCTATATAAGAATAAAAAAAAGGTGCATTCTTTATGGAGAATGCACCTTTTAGTAGGTTTATAAAAATTATTTAATTCCGTGCATCCATTTGTTGATAACAAATGAACTAAGGATTAATACAATGCCTGAAGCTGCTGCAATTAGTCCCAAGTTGCTAAAAACTGATAGACAAAGAGCCAAGGATTCTTCTGCAGGAGTGCCTTCTGGAACTACAGTATAACGTGCAATCGTTTTTCCAGCTTGATGAGCAAACGAGGAGGCCATCATCCAGAAACCCATAACAAACCCAACTATTTTAGCTGGTGAGAGTTTGGTGACCATTGAAAGACCTACAGGAGATAAAGCCAATTCTCCAAGGGTATGTAATAGGTATAAGAATACCATAAACATTGGAGCAATCAATCCACCTACTGCACTTGCACGTGATAGATTTAAAACTAAAAATCCACATCCAAGTAAAATAAGTCCTATTCCAAATTTTACAGGAGCAGATGGTTCCATATTTTTTTGTGCTAATTTGACCCAAATCCATGAAAAAACTGGAGCAAATAGCATGATGAAAAATGGATTTAAAGAATTAAACATCGCTGCATTCAAATAATCATTCGGACGGACGTTATTCATGGTAAAGACTGTCAAAGCTGATCCTGCTAGTTCGAAGAAAGTCCAAAAAATGATGGTAAAGAAAAAGAGTGTTATTACAACCCATATACGCTCTCTTTGTACCTTTTCGTACTGAAAAGAGCTTATCAAAAGATAAAGAACCATTGCTAAACCAATTCCACCTATACCATAATCCAATACATCGTTGTGACGAATTAAAAGAAGGAAAAAGGGGATTGCCAAAATGGAAGCTGCATAAATGATGATGTTTACAGGCAAACCAAATAATTTAGGCTCGACTGGATTGTCTACGAGTATGAATGATTCTATTTCATCATCGGCAATTAAATTTGAGTTTGTAGAGTCTTCCGAATTAGATTGATCGTCTAAAATATCGTCACTTCCTTTAGCCATAGGACCATCAGGTTTGACACCACCTCCAGGTCTGACCATATGAGGGGCATAACCTTTGTCTCCCAGAACTCCAGTTCTTACAGCGTACAAAAAGATAAGCATACCAATTAGCATACCTACACCTGCAAGACCGAAACCATAATGCCAGCCTAATGCAGGGTCTAAGCCAATAGCACCGCAAGTTAGCCCCGACAAAAAAGCTCCAATGTTTATACCCATATAAAAAATAGTAAAGGCACCATCTCTTCTTGGGTCAGTCTTGGCATAAAATTTACCAATCATTGAGGAAATATTAGGTTTGAAAAACCCATTTCCCATGATAAGTAGGGTCAGCGCAGTCAAAAAGACCATTTCGTTTTCGATCGCCATTAAAAAGTGACCGACCATCATTAAAAATGCCCCCCAGACAATTGCTTTTCTGTAGCCCATGAAACGTTCCGCTAACAAGCCACCAACTAATGGCGTAGCATAGACTAATCCACCATAAGCACCATAAATTCCATAGGCGTCACTTTGGTTATAATCCATTATTTCACTAGTCATGTACAGTACTAATAAAGCACGCATTCCATAGTAAGAGAAACGTTCCCACATTTCTACGAAGAATAAATAAAATAAGACTTTAGGATGTGCTTTGCGGTTTGTAGCAATAACAATACCTATCCAAATGATACAGAAAACCCACGCAAGGGCCATCGTAGTGTATGTTCCCATACTAATATGTTGTTTTTAGATGAAAATAAAAATTGAGTTTATAGTATAAATTATAAGGTTAGACAAGGTACTAAATTCGTAGCGAATTGTGTACAATTCATGCTTAAAATAGGAGGTGTATTTCAAAATTTCACTACTGCTGGCAACATTAATATAAAATCAAGTTCAATGTTGAATGCGTAAATGATGATTGTAGCTTTAATTTCGCACTGCCTGTGCTTCTAGCAATA
>CAJQQM010000236.1 GCA_905480485.1 uncultured Aureispira sp. | reverse complement strand
ATGGATGAGCTGCATATAATTTTTTAGCTTCCATAACAATAATTACCCGTTAATTTGACGTTTATTTTAGAGGATTTGAAGCCTTGTTTTATTGGGCACAAGATTACAAAATTCTACGGGGAAAATAAAATTAAACATAGCTATTTAGACTAAATTTAAATAAATTGGAGCTATTGAAGGCGTTCCAATGTTTTTTCAATATTCGAACGTTTCATATCGATATTTTTGGCAAAAGTTTCAAGTGCAAGGGGGGGCAGTTGATTATCTTTGGAAATAATAAATAACTGAAGCGAATAGTCTTGAGCTATTTCGAGTAGTTTCGTTTTAGTCGAAGTATCGAGGTTCAGTATTTTTGCAAAACGATCTAATTTTTCTTTTTCTTTGTCGTTTAGTTTGTTATCTGTAAGGGCAACGGCACAAACTATCAAATAAATTATTGCTTTGTTCTGTACTTTTAGAGGATAACAGTCGGCCTCTGTCAAATTAACAGCGCGAATTAGTTGGGCGAGTTTACCCTCTTTATTATCGATAAAGTTTTCAAAAAAAAGACGTTCGTTCTCATCAATACGGCCATCAGCTTTTGCCATTTCTACCAACATTCGGCACATCAAATTTCGGTCATAGGATTCTTTTACGGGTTGTTGTTTGATGCGCGTTTCAAATTCTGATAAATGCTTAATTAAGCGCCACCTAGATAGTTTTTTGTCGTAGATTAATTCATCTTGTATGCTTTCGAAGGCTGTTTTAATAGCCGATTCTTGGTCTTCTTGAGTGTAGGATACCAAATCTTCTGACGGTTCTTCACGCCTCGGTAAGTCAGTGTTTTTTTTCAGGAAGGATTGTAATAGGATGCGTACATTACCAACGCCTGCTTTTTGCACCATTTGCGATACAAGTTCGGCACCTAACTTGGTGTTTTTTAGGCTTGCTTGAGCTTCAAAAACTTGATGCTCAACTTTAAATTGGCAGTAAATTTTGTCGCCTTCTATTTTTTGGTGCACCAAATAGGGCAAAATAGAACTGTATTGTACCTCCATAAATCGAATAAATAAGAATGCTTAGCAATCAAACATTGATGATTTTTACGCTTAGGCTTGTTCCTCAGCGGCTTCTTCGAGACGTCTGTCTTCTTCTTCTTTTTGGGCATCGAGCACCAATTGAAAGTTGTTGACAATCGCACCAATAACTAAGTTGATGAGTAAATAGGCAGCAATAACCATCCAAGAAACGTGATAAATAGTAACTGTAGCATTTGAAGCATCTGTTACCTTCCCTTGATTGTGTTTGGTTTTTAATAAGTTATATCTAAGGTCGGTCCAATCCTCGCCCGTCATAATTCTGAATAAGGTAAAAAAGGCTTCGCCGAGGTCTCCGTAGGGGTCAGGATTACTTATTGTTACCCGCAAGTGTTCAGAATTTTCATAGTCTCTATTTTTAAAAAGTGTAACACCGATTATAGCATAGATATACATCACCAAAGAAAACAAGACAGCTATGTACGAAAGCGAACGAATAGATTTAACCAATACACCTATGAGAAGTTGTAATTCACCAATCGCGCGAATAGAACGAGTAAGTTGAATAACCCTTAGTATCCGTAGTGTTGACAGAATGTTTTTACTTTCGGAGTCACTTTCGAGTACAATATCAGCAACTTCGGGAATAACTCCAATAACCAGAATGAAAATATCAAATAAGTTCCAACGGTCGGCAAAATAATCTTCAGTAGATGTTCTTCCCTTCCAACGAATAACAATTTCAAGAAAAAAGATGAATAGAATACAAAGTTGAATTACTTGAATGTAGTCAGGGGTATTCGGGTAGGTCTGTACTCCAATCAGTAAGCCATTAATTATAATTAAGGCCATGATTCCTAAATTGAACCATTTGTTTTCTACAATCCTTCGTGCTAGGATTCTATATTTAGACCTGTTTTTACCCATTGGAGTTTGGAGGTATTAATGAGATAATCATATACAAGTATAAGTAATATAGATATGATTACAAAAAAGACGTGCCATTAAATTAATAAAGCTATTAAATTCTTTGGGTTTGCTTCTTAGATTATCTGTACTCAGAACAGCATGTCTTTAATTTAGGGCGGCAGCGGATCCATTGCAAACTCCACTAGATATAGTGATTCAGGTAGACAACATATCTTGCAGGTATAGGGCTAGGTTTTAGACTTAATAGGTTGCAGATAGTTAAATAGCTTGATACTACAAGGATTTTTGTTTCGAAAGGACCAAATTGGAAAGTAATCTAAGTTACTGTATCGTTATTTGGCCGACTAATCTTTGCTAGCACGCCTCTTGCCTAGTCTATGATTCATACTGCTTATCCTATGTGCTTCAACTTCGATGTGCAAGTTTCTTCTTAGTATACTGTAGGTTGTTGAGTCAATATTTAGTTCTCTCAATTAATTCATCAAAGCAACCTACCATTTGATTCCGAAGCAATATTGATTTTTTTAAGTGGATCATTTTATAACAGACGAATATCGAGAACGGAACCATGTAAACAGCGCCATTTTTTTTTCTTCCATTATTTTTTTAAATTTAGAATTAAAATGCTCATTAAGTTATTTGAAACTAATTGTTTGTGCTTGCCACAGATGTTCATCTACCTTGCTTGTGATAGTAGATGTCTACAAAGAAATTAATTTTTATAGCCTTTAAATTATATATAAGCTTATTGCAAAAATTGGCTGATTAGGCGATAAGCTAGGTAAATTATTTTTTTTCTTTGTTTTGTCAAAATTTACTGAATTACTTTAGATAAAAAATATAATTTAAATGCCGGTGCTTTTTGGCTGTGCTACATAGTTTTTATCGCTCGATTGATTTGAGGAATATAATTAATTTTTGTCTAAATAAAATCTTTGAATATGAAAAACCTAATTAAAAATTTGTGTGCATTTACCTCTTTTTTTCTGTTATTAAGCTGCTCAGAAACTTGTATTGAACGCGGTACCGAAGAATTTGATTACGTCGAAAAAAAACGTAATATAATTTATTATCGAGGAGAGGTGTTTAGTGGATGTCTAACCAAAAATCATAAAAATGGACAATTGAATGAAAAAAAGTACTATGTTGATGGAAAAAAGGCGGGCGTTTGGGAAGAGTATCACGAAAACGGGCAATTAGAAGATAAGTTCAGCTATGTAAATGCCAAAATAGATGGAGAAAGAATTGAGTATTATTCCAATGGTCAAATAAAGTGCAAGCAGACCTACAAAGAAGGTGAGAATATAGGTTCTTATGAAGAGTTTTATGAAAACGGAAAGCCTAAATCCAAACGAAATTACAATGATGAAGGTGAATTAGATGGTGCTTCTATTTATTATGATGAAGAAGGTAATGAATCCAAGTCCACTCTTTTTAAGAATGGTGTAATGGAAAATTAAAAGGCAAAAGTGCCTTGTGAAATCCTCCTGACGAACTTCGATTATTGAATCAACCCTGCTCGTTATGCATTGGTTTGATGACTGTCTAAAAGCGTAAAAATAACTATTTTTACGCTTTTTTGATGGCTTTTATCGGCTAGTTTTTGCAGGTTGTTTGCACCAATTTCCCAAGCAATCGGTGTACAGGGGCAAGTTTAGTACATCATACCCTACAAAAAAAGTCTCGCGAAAATATCACGAGACTTTTGAAAGAGGTCGGAAGCGGATTCGAACCGCTGTAGGAGCTTTTGCAGAGCCCAGCCTAGCCGCTCGGCCACCCGACCATTGAGCGTGCACAAATATAAATGCTTTTTGATTAATTACAATCTTTTTAACTGTTTTTTTAATCTAAAACTTTTTTTTAGAGCTGTTTCCAATGCACCTCAGCCAATAGCTCATCGATAAAGCGCTCAAATCGAATTAGTTCAGTAGGAGCGTCGTTTCGGTTCCAAATAGTTTTTGCGGTAAGTCCTTTTTTGATTCGTGTAATACATACGGGCAAATCAATCATGCCGATACCTTTATTAGGATACTTTTCGTTAAATTGAAAGTAGTTTATTGCCTCCGCTCGCTGAAGAATCAATTCAACACTATCTTTGGATATTCTTGCTCTGTGTATGCCTAAATTGGCAACATTTTTTTTGCCCTCATAGATTAAAAGCCCATCGGCATATATTTTAATTTTGTAATAGGGGCATTGTCCATAACAAGTGGTTCGAGCTATCGAGGCTACCTCTTCTGCCTGTGCCTGAACAGCAAAAAAGGAAAAGCACAGCAAACAGCTTATTATTACGTTGAGATACATAGGCTAATTTAACTTGGTCGAAGAACTATTTTTTTTCTTTGCTTTCAATATAGGACTTATTATCCAAACCTGCAGGAAATTCTGGGATTTCATAATCGACCAATATATCTTGTTCAACACTAGGTAGCCCTTCTTTGCTATCCGCAGTAAATTTTGAAGCCTCTGATGTATTACTTTTGGTATAATTCAAAACGGTTTTAGAGCTGTCAAAATCAATATTGACACCCATTGGAGCCATTAATTCGTTAATGATCAAATTGAGTTTTTGGTCTAACTCTACAGCCTCATTTTTGTTGCTGAGTTGCTGTTTTAGTTCCATTAGCTTGGCGGTAGATTGCATGCGCTGCCCAATATCTATTTGTTGATTATTTAGTTTGAGCGCGTTAATTTCTTGTTCCGACTGAGCCTTAGCAAGGGCTGTTCTTCGCTGCAAAATATCTCTTGTTGAACCACTGATAAAGGTCTCTATCGATTCTATAAGCGCGTTTAATATTTTGTGAACGGCTCGGGCTGAAAACCACCTAACAAAGCTAATAGAGGTTTGTATGTAACAAAGCCAACTAGCGTATTGTTGCTGTTCATAGGGCCGTCCGGGCTTAATATTTCGGGGGATACAAAGATAAATTGTGCCAAGATAATACCCGAAACGATGCCTAAAAAAACGAATTCAGTAAATAGAGTCGTATTTAGGGTCGTAAGAGTTGTTCGAAATATAACGATATACTTCAAATAGAGCATAAAAACAAGACCCTAAAGCTGCTAAGCAAACGATTACCAATTCGTTGAATACAAATTGAAATCCTTCATACTATAATATGTCACCGTTGATAGTCCGTGATTTAACTGCATAATCTCCGCTAGCATAAAAGAGGGCCAAAAAAGTACACAAACAAATTAGGGTTAATAGATTTAGGCGTCGCACAAAAGGCACAGGACCAAGCATGCCCAAAATACCACTTATTTTGTTTTTACCCATCAAGAATACAGTTTTCGATGTAGCAGGACTTATTATTTTGCTCAAAGCAAGGTGTATAGAACCAATCAAGCCAAGCTGTAAGGCTTGTGGGTCTATTTCTGTTGCCCCCTTTTGTAAGGACAAGTCAATACTATATATCACAGAATGAATTTTGTCTAACTGCTGCAAGATGTGTTCCGGTAATTCTTTCCCAACTGATTGTGCATAGTGCAACATCATGTCATAATCTTCTAAAGAGCGTAAATATGGCTTAAATGCATTAATTTGATCAATTTGTAGTGATTTTTTCTTTGCCATATCAAAGTTGTACCCGAGGTAGCTAATAATAGTAAAAAAATATTTATTTAAATTAGCTAAATATGTTAAAATAAATCTTCTAATAAAATCTGCATTGTTCTTTTTTATCAAATTAAAACATTACTTTTGCAGAGCTAAAATATGATTTAAAATATCTTGACTAGTAATCAATACAAATTTATTAAACTAAAATGGGCGTTTACTTAACGAAAGAAAAAACTGCTGAGATTTTCAAAAAATACGGCGGTTCAGAAAAAAATTCAGGTTCTACAGAAGGACAAATCGCTTTACTAACGTATCGCATTCAGTACCTTTCTGGGCATCTTAAGAAAAATCACAAAGATCACTCTACTAGACATTCTTTGTTGAAAATGGTTGGACACAGAAGGTCACTTCTTGGATACTTAGCCAAAAAAGATGTATTCAAA
>CAJQQM010000235.1 GCA_905480485.1 uncultured Aureispira sp. | reverse complement strand
AATTCCAGTGAAAATTTTGTTTATACTATTTGTCCAGCTGCATTGGGTAATGTTACGCAAGTTGCATTCAACAGTTTTTTTTTGGAAAACAATTTTGATTTTTTGAATATTTACGACGGCAACTCGACCGCTGCACCCCTTATTGGTAGTTTTACCGGTGCAACCAATCCGGGTACTATTGCCGCTTCTTTGTTGAACGGTGGCTGCCTGACCTTCGAGTTTACATCAGATGCAAGTGTAACAGACCTTGGTTGGGACGCTGATATCAGCTGTATTATACCGGGTGGTGGCGGAGGAGGCGGCACCAACATGTCGAATGGTAGTAGTACTACCTGCAGCGACAACTTTTTTGATTCGGGTGGCAGTGCTGGCAATTACAGTTCCAGTGAAAATTTAACCTATACCTATTGTTCAGCTACTGCGGGCGATGTCATTCAAATCAACTTCAGCAGTTTTTTTTTAGAGAATAATTTTGATTTTTTGAATATTTATGATGGTAATTCTACTGCTGCACCACTTATTGGTAGTTTTACAGGAACAACAAATCCAGGCACTATAGCAGCAACATTAGCCAATGGAGGCTGTTTAACCTTTCAATTCACCTCGGATGGGTCTGTTACAGATTTGGGATGGGAAGCTGTCATAAGTTGTATTACACCTGGCGGCGGCGGTGGTGGTGGCACCAATATGACTAATGGTAGTAGCACGACTTGCAACGACAATTTCTTTGATTCGGGTGGTAGTACAACCAACTACGGACTTAACGAAAACTTCGTATATACCTATTGCCCAGCTACTGCGGGCGATGTAACACAAGTTAGTTTTAGTAGTTTTTCCACAGAAACTGGATTTGATTTTTTGAATATTTATGATGGAAATTCTACCGCTGCACCACTTTTAGGTAGTTTTTCTGGAATTGCCAACCCTGGTACGATTGCAGCTACTCTGGCGAACGGAGCTTGTCTTACCTTTGAATTTATATCAGATGGCAGCGTAAGCGATTTGGGATGGGAGGCCGTCATAAGTTGTACTACCCCTAATGGTGGCGGTGGCGGTGGCTGTTCCGATTGCAGTAATGCAACTATTATAGGGTCGCTACCTTTTAATACCTCTACGACTAGTTGTGGCGCCTGCAACAATTTTAGTTCGAGCGACGCTTGCGCTAGTTTATACATGGGAGGAGAAGATTATGTTTTTGAATATACGCCAGCAGTAGCCGAAATTTTGGATATTACGCTCTCAGGATCTTTAACTTGGACAGGCTTATTTGTGACTGCAGGCTGCCCAACAACAGGTATCTGTGTGGGCAGTTCTACCAATTCAGCAGGTAATCCTGCTTTGAATGGTGTATCTTTATTGGCCGGACAAACCTATTATATAGTTGTTTCAACCTTCCCATTGCCCGATTGTACCCCTTTTACCATTAATATTAATACCGTTTTGCCCTCTTGTTTCGATGGTCTTCAAAACGGTGGTGAAACTGGCGTAGATTGTGGAGGTCCCTGTCCACCTTGTTCGGGTGCAGCAACCGCTGGCGATTGTAATGTAGCAGTAAATATCTGTACCAACAATTCCTTTTCAGTCGACCCAAGTGGTTTTGGCCTAGTAGACGAATTGAGCGGCAACCTAACGTCAAACCCTACCATTAATCCAAATACCTCCCCTGGCAACATGGGTTGTTTGTTAAGTGGCGAATTAAATAGTACTTGGATGATTATAAATATTGCTTCATCTGGTAGTTTAGGCTTCGAATTAGGAGCACCTGGTCCGGCTGATTGTTATGACTGGATCATGTGGAGTTATGATGCCAATAGCTGTAGTGCTATTATGAACAATCAACTACCTCCTATTTCATGCAACTGGAACGGTACCTGTAATTCATTTACGGGTATGGCCTCGACAGTTCCTGTTGGTGGATTTGCTAATAATTTTGAAAACACCTTGAATGTTAGCTGTGGAGAACAATACTTAATATGTTTTTCAAATTACAGTTCTGCACTGACAACCGTTCCGTTTAGTTTTACAGGAACTGCCACGGTGAGTTGTTCCTTTTTCAATCCAATTACCGTTAACAACCCTGTTATCTGTGAAGGTAGTTGTGCAACTCTTACTGCTAGCGGAGGCAATTCCTATGCCTGGAATAGTAGTCCTGATTTATCGGCCACTAATACAGCGGCTGTCAACGCCTGCCCTCCTAACGCAGGTATATTTAATTATCCCGTAACCGGTGTTGGCGCCTGTGGTACAGGGACAGTAATATCGACCGTAACGGTACTAGCAAGCACCGATATTCTATGCAACCCTTTGTTGCAACTTCCTATTATAGAGTTTCAGGCCTTTATGAATACGGCCAAAGAAGTGGATATTCTTTGGAGAACAGAAAACGAAGAAAATACCGATTACTTTGTCGTCGAACGTTCTGCAGATGGTGTACATTTTGAGTCTCTAGAAGAAGTAGATGCTACCGGTGAAAGTAATTCGATGATTTTGTATACCTCTAAAGATAAAAACCCGTTGATAGGCCTATCTTATTATCGGCTTAAATTATTTTACAGCGATGGAAAATTTGCCTATTCTGATCTTATAGCCATTGACAACCACCGTCAAGCCAATCATTTAAGAATGTTCCCCAACCCAGCGAGCGAAGCGCTGATATTAGAGGCAAATTTCTTAGAAATTGAAAACATTAAGCTAATTAATAACTGGGGGCAATTAATGGTTTTGAATGCAGAAAAAATAAGCAGGGGCAAATGTAGGCTGAATCTTCAGAATCTGAACCCAGGCATGTATACCATTCATGTACAGATAGAAGGAATACCCCTTGTTCGAAAGCTTATCATTTATTAAACGAATACAATACCGAGATCCAACAGGGCACTAATAAATAGTGCCCTGTTGTTGTTTAATTCCAAATTAAATTTCATGAATCTGTATATAACACTTAGTTTATTTAATAATACTGTCAAATTTTAACATTTACAACAAGATAATTTCGTTAATTTTTTTGATTAAGCTACAATTAATTAAATTTGTACTTAGTTACAACTGACAAATTTGTACACCTCCCACTCTTAGCCAATAATATTCTGTCTAAATCGTCATCACTAACCTTTAGTAACAAGTAACTTACATGAAATTACTATCTATTTTTATGCTCATGTTTCTTTTATTTGAAGTTCAGGCTCAAAATAAGGAACAAATTATTCAATCTTTTCTTAATCAAAATTACAGTACGGCTGGTTTAACCAAATCAGATGTACAGAACTGGGAAATCAGCAGCCATAGTTTTTCCAAACAAAGTGGGGTGCATCATGTTTATATACAACAAACCTATCAAGACATTAAAGTTAGTAACGCTGTGGCTAATTTTGCGATCAAAGATGGCAAAGTTGTATCTATGGGTAATCGATTTGTTGCTCAATTGGATAAAAAAATAAACCATAAACAACCCTCCCTAAGTCCACAAGATGCTGTTATGGCTGCTACTGCTGCCCTAAATTTGCCAATGCCCTCCAACCTAAAAGTGGTGGATGCGATCAGTACACATCATTATATATTTGACAATTCCGCTGTTTCGAGAGAACGAATACCTGCTGAACTTATTTATTATGCAAACGACAACGAAAGCCTAAATCTTTGCTGGAAAGTTGGTATCTACCAATTAGATGGAAAACACTGGTGGAACGCTAAAATTGATGCCCAACAAGGAGTACTTCTAGATAAACAAGATTTAATTATACATTGTAATTTTGATCATTCTCCTTTTGAACGTTGTGACAAACAACATCGTTTGAGCAAACAATTGTTTGAATACCACCCTCAAACCATTCAACAACCCGACCAATACACTGTATTTGCTATTCCCGCCGAAAGTCCATCACATGGCAACAGATCGATTGTGGTGAATCCTGCAGATTCCTTGGCTTCTCCTTTTGGATGGCATGATACTAACGGCACAAACGGTGCTGAATACACTATCACACGGGGCAATAACGTATATGCCTACGAAGATGTATCCGACAACAACAGCCCTGGCTTTAGTCCCGACGGTTCAGCCTCTCTAGATTTTAATTTTTCGTACAATGCTACTGCCGGTGCTGCAGCCAATCAATCGGCGGCAATTACCAATTTGTTTTATATGAATAATATCATGCACGATGTGTGGTATCAATATGGATTTGATGAAACAAGTGGAAATTTCCAATTTAATAATTACGGCAATGGTGGCGTAGATAATGACTATGTTTTGGCCGAGGCCCAAGATGGCGGTGGTACCAACAACGCTAATTTTGCTACGCCTTCAGATGGCAACAATCCTAGAATGCAAATGTACCTATGGACAGGCGGAGGCAGTAGTCAAGGAAGCTATTTGGATGTTAACAGCCCCTCGGGGATAGCCGGGCCTTACAATGCAACTGATGCGACTTTCGGCCCCGGATTGCCGACAACACCAATCACCGCTAATGTTGTAGAAGTAGTCGATAATACAGCCCCTGCCAACGATGGTTGCGAGACGGTAACAAATACCACTGCCTTAGCTGGCAAAATTGCCTTAATAGACCGTGGAAATTGTACTTTTTCGCTCAAAGTTGAATCGGCTCAAGCCGCAGGTGCGGTTGCGGTAATTATTGTTAATAATGTGGCGACTGCCCCTATTCAAATGGGTGGTACTAGTAATATTGTCAACATACCCTCTATCATGATATCTCAGGCAGATGGAAACAGCATCAAAACACAGCTTTCTAGTGGTACAGTTAATGCGACAATCAGTAACGGTGGGGTTGTCAACAACGATAAAGACGGGGATTTTGATAATGGAATTATTGCACATGAATACGGACATGGAATTTCTACCCGTCTTTGTGGTGGGGCTAATAATAGTTCTTGCCTTCAGAATGACGAACAGATGGGTGAAGGTTGGTCGGACTGGTTTGGCTTGATGCTAACAATGGAACCTGGCGACCTTGGAACAGATGTTAGAGGCATTGGTACTTATGCCTCGGGACAGTCTACTACCGGAACAGGCATTCGCCCAGCCCCCTACTCTACTAATTTCGCGGTCAATGGTTTTACCTATGGCGCCTCCAATAATACCGGACAAATTAGTCAACCACATGGTGTAGGTTTTATTTTTGCAACCGCCCTGTGGGATTTAAATTGGGCCTTAGTTAATCAATATGGAGGAACTCCGAATCCGGATGTTTACCGTGGAAACGGTGGTAATAATATCGCTATGCAATTGGTTATTGAAGCCCTAAAACTACAACCTTGTAGCCCAGGTATGATTGACGGTAGAGATGCCATTATACAAGCCGACCAATTACTTTACAATGGTATTCACGAATGCTTGATTTGGAATGCCTTTGCCAATAGAGGTTTTGGTTTTTCCGCCTCTCAAGGTTCAAGTAATTCAAGAACCGATCAGGTAGAGGCTTTTGACTTACCACCTTCTTGTTTGACAGCAACGGCCCCGCCTGTTGCTAATTTCAACATCAGTTCGTTGAGTAACTGTAATGGAGTGGTTGTCTTTCAGGATAGTTCAAGTAGTATCCCTCAAAGTTGGGATTGGGATTTTGGTGACGGCAGCGGGGATACTTTACAAAACCCCACACATACCTACATCACTAGTGGCTCGTTTACGGTTCGTCTGATTGTGAGCAATACAATTGGATTTGATACAAGCTTTCAATCAATTAATATTCAATTGCCACCTAGCCCTACTGCCTTTTCGGATATCTATCTATGTGCAGGAGACAGTGCTACCTTTACGGCTAATGGAATCAATACTTTACGCTGGTATGATATCAACGGAAATCTGCTTGATACAGGTACTACTTTTACTACGCCTGTTTTAAACTCCAATACTACTTATCAACTTGAAAATGCAGTTTTATATACTAGTCAACAAGTAGGGCCACAAAACAATAACTTTGGTGGAGGTGGATACCACGGGACAGGGTTTACTGGAACCGTCAATTTTACTGCCTCAAAAGGGCTTACTATTTTATCTGCCTATGTTGATGCCGAAAATGCTGGCAACAGAACATTCTATCTTTGGGACGATATAGATGGAGGTGGAACCCTTTTGCAGCAGATAACCGTTAATGTACCAAATGGCCAAAGTAGAGCTAGTTTGAATTTTGTAGTACCAACTGCCGGAGACTACAGTATTGGGGCCTCTTTGAGTGCTAGCAATCGATTGTACCGTAATAATGCAGGAGCGAGCTACCCCTATGATATCAATGGATTAATCAGCTTAACAGGCTCTTCTGCTGGTACAGATTTCTATTATTACTTATACGATCTTGAAGTTCAAGAAAACGCCTGTATTAGTCCTTCCGAAACGGTTACCGCTTTTGTAAACGACGCCGATTTTTCTTACGTCGATAACAATGGTCTTTACAGCTTTACAGATGCCTCAACGGGTGCAACTAGTTGGTTATGGGATTTTGGCGACGGAAACACTTCGAACCTACAGAACCCAAATCATTCTTATGCATCAACCGGCAACTTTACGGTTAGTTTGACGATTAATAACGGTTTATGTACTACCACTCAAACTGTTAATGTCGTAGTCGTTTCAATCAATAGCATTAGCCAAGAGGCTATGCAATTAAAATTGTATCCAAATCCTGCTGATGAAATGACGGTATTGAGCCTTAATAAGAGCTTAGCAGACGACCTTTCCATTAGTCTTCAATCTGTTGACGGTAAAGTTTTGAAACGTTTGAGGTTGATGAAAGGCGCTAATAGCATCGAAATTAATACCGCCGACCTACCCGCTGCAGTTTATTTAATGAATTGTCAGAATGCAACAATTAATCAAACGATTAAATTAGTTATAGACTAAAAGAGGATTTAATGATAAAAAAAAGCAGCCGAAAATTTCGGCTGCTTTTTTTTTGATGACTTATATTAAAGCAAAAAGGGATTGTTATTGTCCATATTCCTACTGTATAATTTAGTGGAAATATCCTCTTCTTCTAATTCATTTGCTAATTTATCCGTAAAAACATCTGAAAGATTTTCTACAATTGAAAAACACAAAGCTAGTTCTGAATACAACTCTTTGATGACACCGTCCTGCAATAGACTTTTTTTGATATTGGGATTAAAAAAATCATGCTGCGTATGCAAGGCTAGGTATAAATAATTATCTACCCAGCTTAATCTAATGTTTTTTTTCCATTTGGATTCGATTTCGCAAAATGCATTCAACACAGAGGGTTTTAGTATAGCTTTGGCCAAAGATTTATTTTTGGAATACACAACAAACTTTTTTTCAAAATCAGGAAAATCTTCAAAATAAATCAAATCACGACCTTTATTGAAAAAAGAACCCATTGTTTTTTGTAATAACTTACCCGTAGTCCCTAACAGTTTTTCGGCAGTATCCGGCAACACAATTACAGGGTCCGTTGCTTTAATAGATGTATCTAATACAAGGAAAAGCCCTCTAAAAACACTTCTTGTTTGAGAATTACCCTTAGAATCAGTATGAACATCGCTAACTTTTAGCTCTGAAAACTTAAACGAAACACCAGCATCAGTGGTCCCTTCAAAATAGTCTTCACCCTTGTATTTATTGAAAGATGAAAACAATTTAGAGGCTTTGAATATATTACTCGGCAGGTAATTATCGGGCGCGTAGTACGACCCTGGATAAAGCTGTAGAAAAAAAGAAGAAAAAACATCGTGCTTGAAGGTAGCAACAAATTGTGCCCGGTGTGGTGAAACCTTAAATAAGCTCACTAGAAAAAACAAAATGAAGGCTATAAAAAAGGTAAAAACAGTAAGAAACTGAGAATTAAGCTGCAAGGTAGCAAAGCCGAGACCCGTTACCACTACAGGCAAAAGATACCAACGTCTAGCCTTAGAAATCGAATTTAATTTTTCAATTCTAAAGTCCTCTATTTTGCGTAAAACAGGCTCAATGTGCCTTCTTATTTCAGGGAGGCTTTTCATTTGGGTAGTGGATTAAGTGGTACGTATCTGTCAGGTCAGAAAAAAATGGGAATATCCGGCCTCGACATTAATAAATAATATAAGAAAAAAACGAGTTAAAACAAAATTTCAGTGTACAAAAGTACATAAAAAAAAGCATCGTAAATAATTTAATATTTAGATGCTTCTTGTACCCGGAGCGGGAATCGAACCCGCACTCCCTCAACGGGAACAGGATTTTAAGTCCTGCGTGTCTACCAATTCCACCATCCGGGCAACCTTGCAAAAGCAAAATTAGGAATTGACCTAACAGAGCGAAAAACGAGACTCGAACTCGCGACCCCAACCTTGGCAAGGTTGTGCTCTACCAACTGAGCTATTTTCGCAAAAATATTTTAAATAACTGATGCGCTTCTTTCAAGTGCAGTGCAAATATAGAACAGTGTTTTATTAATTACAAATTTTTGAGGCCAAATTTAGAAAAAATTAAATTCGGTTGAAAAGATTTATTCTAAAGGAAAGAATTGCAGCAATTTTATTGAAAATATTAGCCGTAAAATAAATAAAGAATCCTAACTTGTGAAAAATACGATCATCAAAAATGGATAATAATTCCCCAAAAAATAATCTATCGGGCATTGAACAACGACCGACTATTCCTCAAGCGGCAATAGAGGCTAATAAAGATATCTATCAACATTACGATGCCAACTATGTGCGACAAATAAACGATGCACTTTTTTCAATTGTAGAAACATCTTATTTTAGGCCTGTCTACGTAGGCTTTGATGAAATGCCGGAACGTAATCAAGCTGCCCATCCTGTTATTTTAGCTTCAAACCATTCTGGCATGGCATTTCCATGGGATGCTATGGTCTTTGGTTGTGGTATGCAAAAACGATTTGACTATAAGGAAGACAAAACATTTAGGGCAATGGTAGCCCCCGGCCTATCTGGTATTCCACCTATGCATCCGTTTTATATGAAAGGGGCCTGGAAAGTGTCAGGGGGCGTTGATGCTAATTTTCTTAATTTCGAAACCATGATGCAGTACCCGAAAGGTCATCTGCTAATATATCCTGAAGGTGTCCCTGGAATTGGCAAAGGGTTTAATCGTCGTTATCAGTTACAACGTTTTGCGACCTCTTTTATTCGAATGAGTTTAAAATACAAAACAGATATTTTACCTTATTCAACCGTAAATGCCGAATACGTTGTTCCTTTCGTTTATAGTTTTAAATTTATAAATAAACAATTTAATAAGATAGGGGTCCCCTTTATGGCAATTGGAATCCCTACCCTACTGCTTATATTTCCTTGGGCTTTTTATATTGCACTACCTGCCAAAATGCACTTTGTAAAAGGCGAAAGAATCAGCCCTTGGAAATGGATTACCAAACCCTATGAAGCCCTTAGTCAGGCCGATATTGACCAAATTAGAGACCGGGTTAAAGAGAGTATGCAAAAAGATTTGGACAAAGCCGTCGAACAATACGGTAAGTCTCCTTACAAAATAGGTGAATTCTTGAAAGTGTTATGGCAAAAACGTCAGTACTTCCCTTATAATCTTCCTGTTTTTTGGCCTTTAATGTTTCACGAATTCGAACGTCAATGGCTTAAAGAAGAAAAATACAAAACCAAAGAAGCGGTGCAAATTTCCACTTCTTGGGGTAGCTTCCTTAGACTTTTGTACAAAAACCCTATTTGCATCGCCTATTACCTTCCTGTAATAGGATGGTTGATTTTGATATTATATGGAAAATTGAAATGGAAAAAATTGGATGCACTTGGAAAGCCCATCAATCATCAATAAATAAGTTTAATGTATGATAGCGACTATCACCCTAAATGAACAGCAATATACCATCGATTTAATGGTTCCTTTAGATATTGCACTACCTATTCAAGCGGCTGATTCGGCGGCTTCGGCATGGTATTGCCCCCCTGCGATAATAAGCCCTGTTATGACCGAGCATTTTATAGGCGATGTAAAGCTAGGAGGTGCCGTTAATTTTAATAATATTTTTTTTAATCCACATGCGAATGGTACACATACCGAATGTGTCGGGCACATTTCTAAAGAATTCGTATCGATAAATCAGGTTTTGAAACGCTTTTTTTTCAAAGCTCAGCTGATAAGCATTCAACCTGAACAACAAAATAAAGACGCAGTCATTACAACACAACAGATTATTTCTACATTTCAAGCAAATAAAGATGTAGAAGCCTTAATTATTCGAACGCTACCAAATTCAGCGCTTAAAAAAACCAAACAGTATAGCAATAGCAATCCTGCCTATGTTCAAGCAGATGCCATGAATTGGTTATACGAACAGGGAATAAAGCATTTTATGATTGATACGCCCTCTGTAGATAAAGAGTTGGACGAAGGTGTTTTGGCTGCACATCATCAATTCTGGAATTACCCTCAAGAGCCTAGACTAGATGCTACGATAACCGAAATGATTTATGTGCCCGAAGCTATTGAAGATGGTCATTATATGCTTAATTTGCAAATAGCCGCTTTTGAAAACGACGCGAGTCCTAGCAAACCTACTTTATATCGATTTATAGAATAATTATTTGCACAAAAAGTACACAGCATTCGCAAAAATACGATAAAACAGTATATTTACACCTAATATTTATAACCATTCAAATTTCACCTGCTAATATGCAATCTATCATCAGCTTAGACGAATTTATTATTCAGCGTCAAAAAGACTTCCCTTATGCCACCGGAGAGCTTTCGGGCTTACTTAGAGATATCGGTTTAGCATCCAAAATTATTAGCCGAGAAGTTAACAAAGCAGGCTTGGTCGATATTACTGGTCAGATTGGCACACAAAATGCCTCGGGCGAAGCCGTTCAAAAGCTAGATGTAATGGCCGATAATTTATTGATTGCTTCGCTGCAAAATAGTGGAGAATGCTGTGGTATAGCCTCGGAAGAAAACAATACCTATGTTCCTATCGAAAAAAGTAAAAATGCAAAATACGTGGTGCTGTTCGACCCTTTAGATGGTTCGAGTAATATCGATGTCAATATTTCTATCGGTACTATCTTTGCCATTTATCGTAGGATATCCGATGATGGTGCTTGTCAATTAGAAGACTTTTTGCAAGACGGTGTTGAACAAGTGGCTGCAGGATATGTCTTGTATGGTTCATCGACTATGCTCATTTATACCACCGGAAAAGGAGTAAATGGATTTACACTTGACCCTTCTATAGGCGAATTTTGTTTGTCACATCCCAACATTAAAATACCACAAAAAGGCAGTATTTATTCTATCAACCAAAGTGCTTATCCTTCATTTGACCGTGCCACTCAGCTTTTTATAGACGAATGTATGGAAGCTGGTCATCGTTTCCGCTATGTTGGTTCGATGGTTGCTGATGTACACAGAACACTTATCAAAGGCGGCATTTTTGCCTATCCTGCTTCTCAAAAAGCTCCCGAAGGCAAACTTAGGCTCTTATATGAATGCAATCCTCTATCTTTTGTGATGGAACAAGCCGGAGGGATGGCGAGCAATGGCAAAGAACGAATCTTAGAATTAGAAGCCACACAGCTTCATCAACGCTGTCCTATTTATATGGGTTCTCCCGATATGGTAGAACGTATTTTACAACTTCAGCAAGAACAAGCTTAAATAAAAAAGGCATCCTATCCAGGATGCTTTTTTTTATTTTGGGTAATGCTTTAGAGTGAAATCTAAAGCATTGTGATAGCAAATTTTATCGACAGCCTTTTCTACACTAAATCCATCCGAAAAATCTCGTGTACATAGCGGTGGATTAGCCGATTGAATGGACGCTTTAATTATTTGGATTAAATCTTGTCGAAAGTCGACCAATTTATGAGCTGTTTTGTAGTCAGTAATAGGATCTATATAGCCGTCAAAATCGGTTCCTATACATAAGATATCCCAAGCCTTGATATGCTCGGAGGCTGGAATAGAATCATCCGAATAAATCACATTTAATACGGCTTTCAAATTATTCCATAATGCCTTTATATTGTTTAAATCTTCCTTTTTTTCTTCTTTACGTTTAGCAGAAACACCAAGCATTCGTTTGTCGAAAGACAAACCAAACAATCCCTTTGTTTTAAAAATTATCTTAATATCTTCATCACACAAATTGATATTCCAAGCATAAAAATGCCCTTCAGAGGTTTGAATACGGTAGGAATCGTCTTCATTCGATTGAAGTTGTATCAATTCGTCCAAACTAGTCCTTGCCGCATAGGCACAATGAGAGGCAATAACAGGTATTAAATCTCCTTTTTCAGAACAAGGAAGCACTAATTGATGGTAATATTCTTTGCGGGCCAATGCACTCATATGCTTCATATCAATCAAAATACGATATCCCTCTTCAGGGACAGGGTTATTTTGTGCATCAAGCGACAACAACTTACGCAGTACCTTCCAACCAAGCGTGGTTATGCCCGTATTCATAGCCGCCTCTTGATTGAGCAAAAACTCGGCTATAGCCGGCAGGCTATGCGCATGACCACAAAGCTTATTATCGAAATGATGGGCATAGGTAATGAAAAAAAGTGGATGTTCCCATTCGTTTTTAAGATATTCGACGCGCGCAAGGACAGTGGATTCATCTTCGGTAGTAGCTCCAAAAACATGAGCACCTTCAATGGTCAAGGGCATCATGATGATACGGTCTGCCTGTGCCGCAATTGCCTGTGCTTCTTTTCTGTTCTTTGGAATCTGATAACAGCCCTCTGCATGATAATAAGGGGCAAATTTTTGGCGTCTTTTTGTACTGTTTTCTGTCAATTGACGCGCCAATCCTGGTGTATAAATTTGGTTGACAGCAACTTGCCCCGACTTAGAACAAATGAACTTGTATTCTTTCTGTAAATCAGTCCAATAATCATAGTCGTCGGAACAGATATAATGAATCATCGCTTTAGGAATCCGCATCGTTAGATGCTGCAACAGTGTCCTAAGTGGTCTTTTGTGATGCGTGGCCCAGCGTGCTAAAGCTCTTAGTTGTTTGAATCGTCCCGGGGTAGCTTCTTCGGGGCTCATAAAAAACTCTTTCTCGATCGGATACATCGAGTTAAAAACCAATCGGGTATTGCTGTTCCATAGTGCTACCAAATCGGCTTGACCATAGCCTGCAGCTCGGTCGGCATGCTTTAGTCGACTCATATTGGTAGCAATAACTGTCCATGGGTTAAACTCGAGACCTTCCTTTTCTATATCTAGTTGAGATATTGTCAGATAAGATCGCATATGACAGTGACAGTGTAAATCGGCAAACATAGAGAGATAATTTTGATGGATAAATAAAACAGATTAGAGTTCAATAGGGTTTGATTGAAGGTAATCGTTGAGTTGTGCTGCCAAATGCTGACGAACAAAAAAGTGATTGCCTTCAAACGTGACAATTTCGGTATTTTTTAACTTGGATGCAAATTTTTTTGAATATTTAGCGGCTGTTATTCGATCTTTATCCGCACAAAAGAAATAAGTTTTGATCGGATGTTGTTGCAGTAACTTTAGCTCTTTAGGACCTGCTTTCATAGGGAAATAATACATCGAAATCCAAGTTTTGAGTAGGCGTTCGCGCTGTTTTGCTGTATCGAGTTGTTGCTTAAACACCCAATAAGTAGCTCGGTTCATCAACTTGAGCCGATACGAGCATTCAAAGAAATACATCAGTTGATTAGAATGGACAAAATGCCGATGACAATAATTTCGAAACCATAATGGAAAAAACAATCGCGCGGCACTAAAAGCATACTGAAAACCTGCAGAAGCCACAAAAAACAGACGATCTAGCCGACTAGCCAAGGATTGCAAAACCGCTAAAACAATTCTTCCTCCCATACTATGACAGATTAGTGAACAACGTTTATAACCATAATGTTTCATCAATAATTGTATAATTTGAACGATGTCTTCTGGTCGATAAAAAGTGCCGTTCCAACTACTCTGACCGTGAAACGGCAAATCGATTGCAACTACTGTATAGTATTCGGAAAGTGGCTGTGATATGGATTCAAACAAATCGGCCTTGTCGGCAAATCCGTGAAAAGCAAATAATAAAGCTTTCCCATTTCCGTAACGGAGATAATGTACGCTATGTTGTTGATATTGAAGTATAGGCACCGCTCTAAAGAATTAAAACTTTTTAAATTTAAGGATCGATCTAATTATTTTTTGTCCGACCTTATTATGCAATAAAAGTAATCCCGATCATCTAAGTAAATGCCACGATTCCAAGTCTTCTGACATAAGAAATCCTTGTCTTGTAAAAAAAAAGATCTTATAAGAAATATTGATGATAATGAAAATACGAATCAAATTGAATCCTATGTTGTAGAGAACCTTTGAAACCATACAGAACATAAGTACGATGTGGGTCGAGTTCCTCCACCAAAAAAAGTCCAAAAGGGGCTAAAATTATGGCCTCGAGAAAAGGGTGAAAACCTAGTAACATCTCAGGAAA
>CAJQQM010000234.1 GCA_905480485.1 uncultured Aureispira sp. | reverse complement strand
GCGGATGACCTATGAATTATGATATCAGTTCCGTCTGTTCATTTGTTTATTCTTTGTCTTATTCTGTGTGTTATTTGTCAGCAGTGCGCCGATATGCAGATCACCGTTTGACAAATAGTGACAAATTCCACATTTCTGTGTCTTTTTTGGCATTTCCCCCACTGAATTTTTATTTCTGGACCTTTAAACCTATGAAGATTATTTTATCAATATAATCAGTTCCTATGATCATAATAGCTGGTTTATCGTCCAAAACAACCTTCAAGGAATTATAAAAATCTCGGTATTCTACCTGATTAAATTTAAGTTGTGCGTAGACCCATAAACTAATTTTTTTCTGTTTGTTATCGACTCCGCCAAAAACTAGAAGTGTTTCTGATTGTTGATCAGCTATTTGCCAGGCTTTTTCGATAATATCATCATATACTTTGGCGTCGGAATTTTCAACCCAAGGACTGATAAATAACCAAGTACAAAACATCAACAATAAACCACTAAGAGCTAAGTTTTGGAACAGAGGGGGTATTTGATGGCGCTGTATGAATAATTTGACAGCCATTGAAAGCAATACAAAAGACATCAAGAGGATTGAATACAAACTTTCGGTACCAAACAAGTGATACGCAAACCAAGGAAGGATAAACGCTATGATACTTAGTACAAAAGCATAGAAACCTGTCAACAAATCAATACTTTTGGGCGTTTGTTTATCTTTTAAAGCGTCAATGTGTAAGGCCATTATCAAGGCTAAGGCAGGTTGTGCTGCCATAGAATAGGAGGGTAATTTACTACTCATTAATTCCCAAAAAAACCACGCCATTATCAGCCATAAAACTAAGGATAATTGATCTTTTTTAGGCCTTAATATATTCCTGAAAGTCGACCAAAGGCTCGTGCACCAAAAGGGCAACCAACTAAAAAAAGCAATCGTCAAGACCAGTAGATGATAGCCGACAAAACCAGATTGTCCCAAGACATGTCCGTTGATACGTTTGATAACATACCAATCCCACAAAAACGGTAAGAGATGTGTTTTTTTGCCATACAATTCTGTTTGCCACCAGCTTTCGAAGGCTTCGTTTCCGCCATTTAGTTGCCAATTCAAATAATCTTGCTGATAAGAAAGATAACACCAAGCCGCAAAAGGTGCGACCGCGAACCAGGCCCAAATCCAGGGATGCGTACGAATCAAATTTTTGCGAAGCGGATGAAAAATAGCCAGTAAAACCCACAATCCACCCACAATTAGTACAATAGGAGGGCCTTTAGTCATAATGCCTGCAGCTATCGAAATCCATAGGGCCATGTTCCACTTCCAATGTGGTCGATGCAAAAAATTGAGCAGGGATAGCAAGGCAATAGTTTCGAATAACAATAGGGTGGCATCGGTAAAGGCAATTTTACCCATTAGCGGAATCTGTATACTACAGGCAAGTATTATAGCCGCTTTTTGGGCTACAGTAGGTCCCCAAATAGGAATTGAGCAACGGTAAAGGACCAGAATACACAACAATACAGCCATAACAGAGGGCAATCGAAGTGCAAACTCGTTGTACCCAAAGCACTTAAATGAACAGGCAATTGTCCAGATATGCAAGGGGGTTTTGCGGTGTATCGTTGACCATTGATAAGACGGTTCAAGCCAATCTCCAGTTTCGAGCATTTGCAAAGCAAAGCCCATATAAGCGGCTTCGTCTTCTTCCCACAAACTTACCTGATGGTTTCTGAGCAGTAGATTTACTGTCAGAAGGATACCAACTAGCCATATAAATTTGGGATGTATTTTCACGTAGGAATCCGTTAATCAGTGCACAAATATGCTAATGGATTGAAAAGTATTACTTTTTGTGCTGAATTCAAAAAAGAAAGATCATTATCCTTCGAAATGTAAACTGATAGCGAAGCCCCTAGAAAAAAGTTTGTCGATCGTCGAAGAAAAAGATAGGTTACTATCTCGGGCATGTAAGTCGAGTACCCCATACGAAAACTTAATTTCTGGGGACAAAATAAAATAAGGAAAGAATACTTGGAATCCTACGCCTAATTCTACGGATAAGTCGTGTTGATTAATTTTGACCAAATCATCGGCTTTTCGGGAACGAGAATTAGAGGCTAAATCAACACTATATTTGGCACCTGCGACCACAAAAACCCTAAAGTCTTTGTAGGGTTTCGATTTGTATCTAAAGTGGATAGGAAACTCCAAAAAAACCGATTCTATCTTTTTTTCAACAACCGTACTGTTGGTCATGTTGTATTGAAGACGGCGATCCGCAAAAGACAATGTTGGTAATAAAAATCTAAAATCAAAATGATTCCCCAATTTTATGTTAGCGACTATTCCAAGGTTAAAGCCAGGGCCATAGAGTGCATTAACCGACATGATGGAATCATTATTTATGAGTTGAGGGTGCTTTTCAATTCGGTGCCTAGAGGTATTAAAGCCCAAGGTAATACCAAAATAATAATCCTTTTTTGAAAACTTATTTTCGTAGTTAAAAGACCCCTTTTGAGCGTTCAGGTTGTTGAAGCCAAATAAGCAAAAACACAGCAAAAAATAAGTAATTATTTGGTAGCTGTGTAAATGGAACATATCCCGAGTGATAGTTTTTTGCATGTTGTATTCTTTAATCCGATATTGGTTAATAAATCGACAAAATCTTGACCTTCAGGGAAGGCTTGAACAGATTCGTAGAGATATGCATAGGCTTTTTTGTCTTTTGAGGTGATGCGCCCAATAAAGGGCAATATATATTTAAAATAAAAATTAAACCCTTGCTTGAAAGGAAACACCGTTGGGCGACTAAATTCGAGGACGACCAACTTGGCATTAGGCTGCAAAACACGTACCATCTCTTGAAGGCCGTTGCTTACATTGGCGAAGTTACGCACCCCAAAAGCAACAATAGCAGCATCAAAGCAATCGTCTTCGAACGGTAAATTTTCAGAATCACCCTCTTGTAAAGTAATAACGTTGTCAAGGCCCTGTTTTAGTATCTTTTTGTCACCAATTTCCAACATTTTAACAGAAATATCTATACCAGTTATTTTCTGAGGTTTCAATTGACGGTTGGCTTCTAGGGCTAAGTCGGCGGTGCCGGTGGCGACATCTAGGATGTTTTGAGGTTGGCTATCTTTAAGGGTTGCAATGGCTTTTTTGCGCCAAGAACGATCTATACCTAACGAAAGAATACGATTGAGTGCGTCGTAGTATTTGGCTATGTTGTTAAACATGGTCGAAACCTGCCCTTTTTTGGCTTGGTCTTCTTCGTAGGGTTTGACGGCTTCTGATTTTACTTGCTTTTCGGTCATGATCTTTGATTTTAATATGTCTATATATTAAATCATTTATGTTGGGAATTGTTGTGAACTGTCTATAAAAATTAAAATCTTAGGGGTACAATTACAGACCTTCACAAATCCTTTTTATCTTTATGGCACAAATTTAACACAATAATTGTCAGAATCCTTATCAAACAAAAATTATTAATAAGATTTTGGTCATTTATCTGCATCTTTAGCCAACAACAAAATTTAACCTTGCCTAAGCATCATGGATATACATCACACACGTTTTGTTTCGAGTCATACTAAGCTGAGTCAATGCCCAAAGGCAGACCGACCTGAATATGCCTTTATTGGTCGTTCCAATGTTGGTAAATCAACCCTCATCAATATGATTTGTAACAATAAATCATTGGCCAAAACTTCTTCTCAACCGGGTAAAACACAAACCATCAATTATTTTGATGTTGATGAAACTTGGTATTTAGTTGATTTGCCAGGGTATGGTTACGCCCGAATTGCCAAACGAACTAGAGGACATTGGAAAGAAATGATTGAAGAATATATGACTAAACGCCCCAATCTACAATGTGCTTTTCTATTAATTGATAGCTGTATTCCTCCGCAACAAAAAGATATTGATTTTGCCAATTGGATGGGAGAGCACAAAATTCCCTTTGTACTGGTTTTTACCAAAAATGACAAAAAAAAATCTTATAAAAATTCCTCTTTCTACGAGGACTTTAAAAAGTCTTTTTTGGCCTATTGGTCCGAAATGCCTACTAATTTTGTTACTTCCTCTAAACTAAAAGAGGGGCGACAAGAAATTTTAGATTTAATTGGTCAAATTAATCTACAGTATTTCGAGTATGAAACACTCAATCCTGACGAATAAACTTAACTATTGTTGAAAACATCGGTTACATACCTGCGTATTTTTAAACTTTCAATACCTATTATGATAGGTTCGGCAGTTCAAAACTTAATTACACTGACGGATACTATTTTTTTGGGCAGAGTAGGAGAGATAGAACTCGGCGCAATAGGCCTGGTTGGTGTTTTTTATCTTATGATTGCCTCAATTGGCTATAGTTTTTCCAAAGCTGGTCAAATTATGATAGCTCGTCGTAGCGGGTCAGGTTCTTTGTCAGAGATAGGGCCTATTTATTTCTCTATGATGGCTTTTGCGCTTTCGTTAGCCTTGTTGCTTTTCCTATTTATGCAATTTGGGGCCTATCACTTTTTTGGGCTTTTTATCAACAATCAAGATATCTTTAAAGCCTGTATTGATTATCTTGATTATCGATCATTTGGTATCTTTTTTTCGTATGCTGGTGTTATTATTGTAGCCCTGTATACAGGAGTAGCAAGAACACAAGTGATTATTTACAATGCTGTTGTATTAGGATTGGTTAATACAGGGCTTAATTATGCCTTGATTTATGGGAAATGGGGTTTTCCACAAATGGGTATTTCAGGAGCAGGATTAGCGAGTACAATCGCCGAAGGTATTGCATTTATTGTGTTTGTAATTTATATTTATTTTGATCGAGAAAATAGACAATATGGTATTTGTCAAATTCCTAAGATACAGCGCAGAACTACGCTAGCTTTAGATCATTCAGAGGCAACCAAAGATCAAACTTGTCCTATTGCTTCAAAGCCTCAACAGTTAGCCCGTCCCACCATTAATTTAAGTATCATAAAAGCACAGCTAAAGTTATCGACCCCTATTGTCTTACAATCTGTGGTGGGGATGGGGAGTTGGTTCATATTCTTTATTATTATTGAAGATATGGGCAAAACTGAATTGGCTATTTCAAATATCATGCGAGCGGTATATTTGTTGTTTATGATTCCCTGTTGGGGCTTCGCGTCGAGTATTAATACCCTTACCTCTAACCTTATAGGACAAAACAAAACAGCGGAAGTATTTTGGGTGACGAGCAAAACTGCATTGCTTTGTTTTGTGGTTACGATGTGCTGTGTTGGCGTTATGTTGTTGGCCCCTGAGGTGGTTTTACGCATTGGTACAGACGATCCTCTTCTGATTCAGCAATCTTTGCGGTTAACCGGTGTTTTGTCAGCTATTTTAGCTCTTTTTTCGATAGGGGCTATCTATTTTAATGGCTTGGTAGGAACGGGTGCTACCAATCAGGCCTTACTTTTACAAATAGCTTGTGTTGTTTTTTACCTTTTGTATATCTATTCAGTGGTTCATTGGTTTGATTCTAGCTTAGAAACAGCTTGGATGGCTGAGTTTTATTATTGGATTATTTCACTGATCAGTTCAAGCTGGTATTTGTGGTCGGGTCGTTGGAAACGCATCGAAGTCTAATGGTCATGCCCAATCAACATACTAAATATATCAAGCTGCTTAATGTGGTGCTCAGATGTCCGATATGGATATTTTTAGGGCTTTTTGTTGGAATGCAAGTAGTGGCACAACATCCTTTTTATTACCCAATTACTACAGAAAATGGCCTTTCTACCAACGAAGTTTATAATTTGATTCAGGATAATCAAGGTAATCTTTTGGTGGCGACCGATAACGGAATGATACGGTATAATGGTATATCTTTCCAAAGGATTCCAACCAACAGTAACAGCAAACAATCATTTACGAATTTTGTGATGAATTCTGAAGGTGAAATATGGTGTATGGGCTTTCCTGGCAATATATTTCGTGTTCGAGAAGATAGCCTCTTGTTATTGATCAATTTTTCGTCTAAGGTGAAGAACTATCCAAGTTTGAGAATCGATCAAAGTGATGTACTCAATATTTCTGGGGATAGCGGTACTTGGCTATACAATACGGTACAAAAACAGTGGATAGATACCATCATAAAAAACAATTTTTTTTCAACTAAATATTATTTACATGAAAATTTAGTCCAGACCTATGCCCATGATACCTCTAGAAAAACTAATAATATAGAATCTGTTCAATATTATACGCCACCCTTTAGTTATAAGCAATTAAAAGTGGGTGGATTCTCTTTTCAGTTTCAATCTAAGCAGTTTTATATTCTAAATTCAAATGTTTCAAAATCGAGAATTTTCGAAATTCGAAACGATTCTGCCCTACTTTTTCACCCCCTAGACAAACCCATTAATACCTATAGAGTTACTAGTCTCTGTTCGATGGGAGATTCTGTATTATTAATGGGTACCTACAACGGATTGTATGCTTTTAATCGCCAATTTGAACCCTTATACAAAACGTCTTGTTTTCAGGAGGAAACGATTTCTGCTTTTTATATAGATTATGAAAATAATTTGTGGATAGCGTCTACTGCCTCGGGCTTAAAAAGGGTACCCTACATCAACCGAACGCTCTTTAATACCAATAATTCTACCTTAAAAGAAAATGATATACGTTTATTAGCCACAGATGGGCAGCAATTATTTATGGGTTTGCGTAACGGAACAATTCAAACCCTCGATAAAAAGCAACAGATAAAGACCTTGTTTACACCTCCTCAAGGCCATGCTTTTTTGCGGGATTTACACTACGATAGCCGTCAAAACAAGCTTTCTTTTACTAAGATTATCTCCTATTTATACGACCTAAAAACAGGTCAATTAAAGCAATTAAACCCTACAAAGAACTATGCTGCCAATTCGGTACGACCTATTGGTAAAGACAACTACCTGATTGCACGCAATAGCTCTACAGTTGTCATTCAACCTAAAAAAATGAATAATTTTATCCAGGCCAATAAAAATATTGAGTATTGGAATTTGTTCAAAAATAGTAAGGAAGTTTATGGTGTTCAAACTATTGCTGAAAAAACCCTTTTTAGCGAATACAACCCAAAAACTCAAACGTTTTGGTTGTGTATGGATGACAAAATTATGCTGTTAAAAAATGGTCAATATACCGAATGTAGTTACGAAGGTAATTCGTTTATAGCCAATAGTGTATACTTCGATTTAGATGGGAATACCTGGATAGCGGGCAATAATGGTCTTTACTTTTGTGATAGCCTTCAACAAATACGTTTATTTACGCAGCAGCATGGCCTATACGATAATATCATCAAAAAAATACGGGGAGCAGGGAATGAACTTTATTTGATTTATGCCGGAGCCTTTCAGCGGATGAATCGGCATACTTTGCAACTAGATACCTATACCCGAGAAGATGGTTTACCAAGTGAAGAGATTAATGATATTTGTCTGTTTGGACAGTATTACTGTGTTGCGACCGCCAAAGGTTTGTTAAAAATTCCACAGAAAGCTTCTTTTTTAAATCCATATCCGCCGCGGCTATCCGTCAAGAAAGTGCTAAAAGATGGGCAGACCTGCCCCCTTCAAAACAATTATGAACTCGATTATGATTACAAAGATTTTGAATTATACTATGATGTGGTCAACTTTCGTAGTATGGGGGACTATTTCTTAAAATGGCGTTTCAAAGGACGGCAGAATACTTGGAATACCGAAAAAAATCCTACGGGTTTGTTACGACTCAACAACTTATCGCACGGGACCTATCAATTAGAATTAAAGCTAGTCAACCAAGATGCTGTAGAGGGCCTAACCTTGCAATATACCTTAAATATTCATCCACCTTTTTACCTTAATTTTAGTTTTTGGTTAACCATATCATTGTTATTGGGCCTAATCGGTTTTTTAGGGTATCGATACAGAATTAACAGCATCAAATCAAAGGCATTGATCAAACAACAATTAATTCGTTCTGAAGTTAAAGCACTCAAGTCACAGATGAATCCTCATTTTATCTTTAACGCGCTAAATTCAATTCAGGATTTAATTCTAAAGAATGATATGCGACAAACCAATAAATACTTGGTTAAAATCAGTCGCTTAATTCGAGAGGTACTTAAGACTTCGGACAAAGAATCAATTACTTTAGAAGAAGAATTAGACATGCTTGGTTTATATACCGACTTAGAAAAACTGCGTTTTGGTGAAGATTTGAGTATCCATATTATTGCAGAATTAGACGCTTATCAAAAAGAAACGATACCGTTACCGCCCTTAATTATACAGCCCTATGTAGAAAATGCGTTTAAGCATGGTTTGTTACACAAAGAAGGTAAAAAAGAATTAAAAATTCATTTTTGGATGCAACAAGAACAGTTACATTGTCATATCCAAGACAACGGTATAGGGCGGCAACAATCGCAAGCTTTGAAGGATAAAAAAAGCGGCCACAGACACATTTCTTTTGCATCTAAAGCCAACCAAAAAAGAATTGATTTGATCAATGCTAGTCAGTCCAAACAAATTCAATTAAACATCATTGATTTGCCCAACAACAGCGGGACTGTTGTAGCTATTATATTTCCATTATCTTAAACTATTTATAAGTCCAAATTATATGATAAAAGCCATTATAGTAGACGATGAGAAAGCCGCAAGAGATGTTCTTTTTACTTTAATCGAACGCTATTGCCCACAAGTTACGGTCGTTCAAATGTGTTCGGATGTTCCTTCTGCCGTTTTAGCCATCAATCAACACGAACCGGATTTAGTGTTTTTAGATATTGAAATGCCCAATTATTCTGGTTTTGAATTGTTCGCTTTTTTCAAAGAAATCAATTTTCAGGTAATTTTTGCCACAGCCTATAATCAATATGCTATCAAAGCATTTGAAGTATCAGCTATCGATTATTTACTCAAACCGATTGATATTGAAAAGCTCGAATTGGCCGTAGCTAAAGTACTATCAAACCGTTCTACGCAGCCCGTAAAAGAAAAATTAGAACAGTTAGAAATAAACCTATCGGGCCAACATATTTCTCGTATAGCCCTGCCAGTTTCAGATGGGCTTGTATTTGTGGCAATTGATACGATAATAGCATTAGAAGCCGACGGGGCCTACACAAATATTAGTATAAGAAATGCAAAAAAAATGTGTATTTCTAAAAATATAAGATACTTTGAGAGCCTTTTAGGGGAATTACCCTCTTTTTTTCGGGTGCATCGTTCCGCTTTGGTCAATATAAATTGCGTAGAAAAATATTCAAGGAATGAATCAGTTTTGCATATGGAAAATAAACAAATTGTCAAAGTAGCTAGGGCGAAGAAAAATGATTTTGAAAATTATATAGCCAACTACAAACTATAACTAATCATGGAATATCTTAATTTGTTTCTGGCAGTGTTACCAGGTTTAATTATTATTATTTATATCTACAACAAAGACAAATACGATAAGGAACCTAAGAAGTATATTCTTTTAGCTACGCTACTAGGGGTTATTAGTTGTTTCCCCGCTGTCCTTTTTACACTTCAGTTCGAGCAAGTTTTGACGGTTAAAATTCCGGAGCAAATGAACTTATTACAACTTGTTTATTTCAGTTTTGTAGCTGTAGCGTTTAGTGAAGAAATTGCCAAATATACCTTATTGAAAGTTTTTCTGTTCCCCAAAAAAGTATTTGACGAACCTATGGACGGTATCGTTTATGCGGTTTGTGTTGGGATGGGTTTTGCGATTCTAGAAAATATACTCTATGTCTTAGAAGGGGGATTGCAGTTGGCTTTATTGCGTATGTTTACAGCTGTCCCTGCCCACGCTGTCTTTGGCGTTTTTATGGGCTATTATCTCGGGTTGGCTAAAATAAGAAAAAAACAGGAACAGCCTTTCGCGCAATACTATTTTATGGCGGTGATTTCAGCAGTGGTATTGCACGGTGCTTATGATTTCTTCTTGTTCTCTAACAATATTTTAGGCTTAAGTATTTTGTCATTCTTAGGCTTAATGATGGCCGTTTCTATGTCGAAGAAATTAATTAAAGAACATTTGATGAATTCTCCATTCAAAAACGATGCACCCTAAGAAGTAGAACCTTTTTGTCAAAGCTGTAGGAATGTTAAGAAGGATTGTTTAGGGATTGTTGATGTAGTAATAGACCTTTTACAATCAGAAATTGACCCGCTACATAGCTAAGCATAATCCAAAATCCGGCTAAATAGAATCCTTCTTCAAACAAAAAGTTATTCATCCCAATCATCATATCGGATAGCATAAACAGAAAAGCACCGCAGGTTAAATATCTAAAGCTCAATGCGCTACTTTTTTGATAGCGCTGAACAGCAGCCAAGGTCATAGCGGATAAGGCTACGGCATACAGGCCTACTGCAATTTTCAAGATTGGGTCTAAATGTGCAAAGAGTAGGCCATAAAAGCCAATCCCCAAAAGGAGAGAGGGCAAGGCGAAGACGGGCTTTTCTTTAAAAATACCCGGCCCGCTAAAACGTTGTTTGTTGAAATGATAAATATACTGTACCTGCATCACTAAAAAACACAATAAGCCGGTAATAAATAAGAGTTTATTGCCATGGGCAATCATAAGAAAAAGGTCTCCAAGCCAGGCAAAAAACAATCCGGAGGATATAAATTCTAGCCAATTAGTATTTCGATAAGCCTTCATTTGCTGACGGTAATACCCAAATAACAAAGGCATTAGAAGGGGCTTGGAAATATAATCGAGCTGCCATGCCAAAGGGTCTGCAACTAGGCGGCCTGTGAGGCAAAGCAAGGCAGCAATTAATAACAGTATGAATAAGCTATTTTTGGTCATCAGTGCTTTTGTTTAGGTATTCTAATGCTTTTTTGAGGTCTGCAGGTCGGTCGATATTAAGGCTTTCATAATTCGTTTTAATCAAAGCAATCAATTCACCATTTTCAAGCCAGGCCAGTTGTTCAAGTCGTTCCGCTTTTTCGAGGGCACTATCCTTAAGCTTGGTATAACGATCAATCAAAAATGTTCTTCGAAAAGCATAAATACCAAGGTGTTTATAATAGTTGTTTGCTTCAAGCCATTTGTCCTTCGCTAGGTCTCTAAAATAAGGAATTGTATGACGACTAAAATAAAGGGCTTTAAATGTTTTAGGGGTTAATTTAGGACCAAGTACTACCTTCACAACATCAGCATCAAACAATTCATCTTGAGATTCTATCTGTTTGCACAAACTAGCAATATTGGTAGAGGGGTGCTGAAAAGCAGTAATTAGATCATTTATTTGTTGAGGACGAATAAAGGGTTCATCTCCTTGAATATTGACCATCAGGTCGTAAGGGTAAGTATCTGCCAGAAAAGCTTCTCGGCATCTTGCTGTTCCATTCGGATGAACCCCTGTTAGCACCACTGCTGCCCCAAAATCTATTGCATGTTTAAAAATACGATCATCATCAGTGGCAATCAAAACTTTATCCACTTCAGATGCTTGTACTTGTTCGTATACTCGCTGCAACATTGTTTTTCCTGCAATTTGAGCCAGTGGTTTTCCAGGGAATCGGCTTGATTGATATCTTGCAGGGATAATCGCAACAGTTTTCAAAGAATTCATTTATAGAAAAAGTTTACTCATTTAATGATTTTTCGATTGCTTTTTACGGTATTAAAGCCGCATCTCTTTGTAAATTTAAAAGAAATAAGCAGATTGTGCTTTAAACGCTAAAGAATATATGTATCAATAAGTATCTTAGGCCCTGCATTCTACAACAAACCATACTATAATATGACCAAGAAAAGAATCAACGGACATGGACATCTGTTGCCCGAACCCAATCAAATTCCTGCCTTTATGAAAGAAAAGCAGTTGTTTTGGATCGATGAAGACAAATCATTTATGCGTCAGGGGAATTGGTCTAGACCGATTACAGCGGCTAGTTTTTTTTTGGATGAAAAGATAAAATGGATGGCAAAAAATGCCATTGATCATACGGTTATTCTCAATTTGTCTCAATTGTATTGCAATGGTATGCCACTGCAAGATACCATCGATGCTATACGCTTTCAGAATGATTTTAATGCCGGGGTACAAGCAGACTATCCTGACAAATTTACGGCAGGTTTTGTTGTACAACCTTTGTACATTGAGGCGGCGCTTAAAGAAATAGAACGTTGTGTCGAAACCCTTGGTTTGAGTTTGTTGTGTCTGCCAACACACTTTATTGATGCGCAGGGACAGTGGTGTTCTGTAGCCGATTCATCGGTTTATCCTATTTTTGAATTGGCGAATAAATATGGATTAGCTATCGAAATTCATCCTTATGATGGTCAAAAAATGATTCAATTAAAAGATCAATTTTGGCGATTCCATTTGGTATGGATGATGGCACAAACAGCAGATACCCTGCACTTATATACCCTCAAGAATATACCCGACCGCTATCCTAATATACGTACTTGTTTTGCGCACGGATGCATGTTAGGTCAAGCTAACTATGGCAGACGCGTGCAGGGAATGAATGGGCGACCTGATTTGTTTGAAGATTGTGCCCACCCTAGCAAAACAGTAGGACATCCCAATTTGTTTTTTGATACCCTTGTACATGATGTACACACCTTTCAATTGCTTAAAAATAGGGTAGGGACAACTCAGATTATAGCGGGTATAGACGACCCTTACCCTTTGGGAGAAATGGAAGATGTTGAAGGGTCTTATCCTGGCAAGGTTTTGAACGAAGCGCAAGATATAGGGATTATAACAGAGGCTGAAAAAGATTCGATATGGTGTGATAATGTTTGGCGTTGGCTCGGCAAATAAAATATTACCTTCATTTACACTGCCTTAACAATACAAAAAAGGACGCGGTTCTGTACGAACTGCGCCCTTTTTTTTGTTGCTAACAGCTTGGCTGCTTAGGCTAGATCAAAACGATCTAAATTCATTACTTTGGCCCAAGCTCCGACAAAATCGTGTATAAATTTGTCAGCAGAATCGCTGCAAGCGTATACTTCTGCCAAGGCTCTTAACTCAGAGTTTGACCCAAAGATTAGGTCTACTCTAGTTGCTGACCATTTTTTCGCAGCTGTTTTACGATCGGTTCCTTCAAAGATAGCTTGTGTTTCATCAGCAGCTTTCCAAACCGTATTAAAATCAAGTAAATTGATAAAAAAGTCGTTGCTCAAAACTCCAGGACGCTGTGTGAAAACGCCGTGTTGCGTATTGGCAAAATTGCTGTTCAATACACGCATACCACCCACCAAAACAGTTAGCTCAGGAGCGCTTAACGTCATTAAATTTGCTTTGTCGATCAACATTTCTTCGGCAGATACTTCAAACTGATGTTTTTGATAGTTGCGAAAGCCATCGGCCATCGGCTGAAGGACATCAAAGGAATCAACATCTGTGTGTTCCTGAACAGCATCGGTACGTCCGGGTGTAAACGGAACCTGAACTTGATGCCCGCCTAGTTTAGCTGCAGCTTCTACTGCGGCCGCTCCACCCAAAACGATTAAATCGGCTAGAGAAACTTGTTTGGCACTATTGGCAGCGTTAAAATCAGCTTGAATACCTTTAAGAATGTTAAGTACTGTTGCTAGTTGAGCAGGATTGTTTACTTCCCAATCTTTTTGTGGAGCCAAAGCAATACGTGCACCATTTGCTCCTCCACGCTTGTCTGAACCACGGAAGGTGGAAGCCGAAGCCCAAGCAGTAGAGACCAACTGAGAAACAGATAAGCCCGAAGCCATAATTTTACCTTTCAATTCGGTAGAATCAGCTGTATTGATAAGCTCGTGAGTACAAGCAGGTACAGGATCTTGCCATACTAGTGTCTCCTTAGGAACTTCTTGTCCGTGGTAACGACTAATAGGCCCCATGTCACGGTGTGTTAATTTAAACCAAGCACGGGCAAAGGCATCGGCAAATTCATCCGGGTTTTCATAAAATCGTTTCGAAATAGGACCATAAGCAGGGTCCATACGCAAAGCCAAATCGGTTGTGAGCATAACGGGTGCATGACGCTTAGAAGAGTCGTGTGCATCGGGTACAGTGCCTGCACCAGCGCCGTCTTTTGGTTGCCATTGAAAAGCTCCAGCAGGGCTTTTTGTCAGTTCCCATTCAAAACCAAATAAATTTTCGAAATAATTGTTGGACCATTGCGTGGGAGTTGTCGTCCAAGCTCCTTCTAATCCACTTGTGATGGTATCGACACCTTTTCCTGAACCAAAACTATTTTTCCATCCGAAGCTTTGTTCTTCGATACTTGCACCTTCCGGTTCAGCACAACATGCTTGTCGGCATCTGCTGCTCCATGCATTTTGCCAAAGGTGTGACCACCTGCTATGAGCGCTACGGTTTCTTCATCATTCATAGCCATGCGGCCAAATGTTTCGCGAATATCTTTGGCAGCTAGCAAAGGGTCAGGGTTTCCGTTAGGTCCTTGTGGGTTAACGTATATTAAGCCCATTTGTACAGCACCAAGAGGGTTTTCTAGCGAACGGTCTCCTGTATAACGTTCGTCGCCCAACCAATCTTTTTCTCTACCCCAATAAACATCTTCTTCTGCTTCCCAAACATCTTTTCTTCCTCCAGCAAAGCCAAAGGTTTTGAATCCCATAGATTCTAATGCAACATTCCCAGCCAATATCATTAAATCAGCCCAGGATATTTTGTTGCCATATTTTTGTTTGATCGGCCACAAAAGCAATCTAGCTTTATCCAAGTTGGCATTGTCTGGCCAACTGTTTAGTGGTGCAAAACGCTGCATACCTGTTCCTCCACCTCCGCGACCATCGGCAATACGGTAGGTGCCGGCACTGTGCCAAGTCATACGGATAAAGAAAGGCCCGTAGTGTCCGTAGTCAGCAGGCCACCAATCTTGTGAATCCGTCATCAAATCAAGTAGGTCTTGTTTGAGGCCTTCATAATCGATGCTTTTGAAGGCTTCTGCATAATCAAAATCTTCTTGCATAGGATTCGACAAAGAGGAGTTTTGTCGAAGAATATTTAGTTTTAGCTGATTGGGCCACCAATCTCTATTGGTCATACCCGTCCCTGCGCTATTTTTGAGAGCGCCATTCATGAAAGGGCATTTAGCCATTCCCTGATTGTTGTTGTTGTTGTCCATGATTTAATTTGAATTTTAAGTAGTTTGTTTAAGTGAAGCTACAGTGTTATACTCTATTAACAGTCGATTATTTTATTTGTTTGATACAAACGCCTCAAAAAGCGTCTTTTTACAAAGCGCTAATATAGATTTTTTTTATGAAAATAAGGTAGCTTGTAATTAGAAAATTTAGTCATTTTTTAAGGCTTAATAAGGTCAATTAGAGCGGATTGAACCCGAGGTGCTTGTCAAGCTTATTTGTGGACGGACTTCTGACTAAAATCACCACAACTTATTATTTTAGGGGGGGGATAGTTCTTGCTGTTCGAACCAATATGGCAGTGTTTTCCGACGATATTTTCTAGATAACTATTGGCGCCGATAATACTGTTTTGAAGGATGCAGTTTTTGAGTTCACTATTTGATTCAATACTCACAAAAGGGCCAACAATAGTATTGCTTATCCGAACACCTTCAGCTATTGAACAAGGTGGTATAATTTTAGAATGAATTGATTGTACCGAGGGGTGTATTCGGTGTCTACCTTGCTGCAGTAATAGTTGATTGGCTTTTAATATATTTTTGAGCGTCCCTCCGTCCATCCAATTATCAACTTCTTTAATTTGAAATCGCTGTTTCTGTTCAATCAAAAGGGACAAGGCATCGGCAAATGAATATTCTCCTTTCAGCGGCCTTTCTTGATGGATTATAGTTTGGATAGCTGATTGTAATGTTTGGATAGCCTCGAAGTAATAAATACCAATTATCGCTAGTTCTGAGACAAATTTTTGTGGTTTTTCTACAATAGCGGCAACTTCATTTTGTTCATTAACGAGGGCAACTCCATAGGATGAAGGGTCGGCTACTGCTTTTACCCATATGCAATTGGTCAAAGGTAGTTTAGTAAGTTTTGGGGCGCTAAATAAACTATCCGAAAAAGCCAAGAAACAAGGCCCCTGAAGTTGTTCAGAAGCACAATTGATAGCATGTGCTAAGCCTAGTTTGTTTTTTTGATAAAATAAATGACAACTAGCGCGGTGCTTTTTAGCAATACGCTGAAGTTCATTGCTTGCGTTTTGACCAAAATCTCCGATGATAAACACCATGCTTAAGATGGGTTGCGGACTAAAATCAACTAAGCTATCGACAAGATGTTCTATCATTGCTTTACCAGCTACCTGCACAAAAGGCTTAGGTCTAGTCAAGCTATGCGGCCTCAATCGAGTCCCAAAACCAGCCATCGGAATAATTAGTTTCATTAAGTATCATTTATAAGCGTGTATCTTTTAGTTGTTTCTTTTCAGATATCAAGCCGGCTTTTTTCATACAATATTGCAAAACATAGGTGCTAATTATGACCAAAACAAACAAAAATGCCGCTAATTCAAATTCTAAGAGTAATAATTTTCCGATTAAAAATAAAAAGCTATAGGCCAAAATTATCGCTGAAACCCAGGCGCCAAATAAGTATTTTAATGTAGAACCATACTGATTTCCAGCTATTCGATACGAACGATCTTTTGTTAAGTGAACCTTCTGCCAAAAAGGGACCAATACATCTTCCGATTCGGGCGAGGTTAGCAAGGTGACACTTATCCAAATTAGGGTCGTCAGCAAAGTAGTAATAATGATAGCAGGGGCAAATGCTACTTCATAGTACATCATAAACCCAGTTATTATAAAAGGGGCAATTGTAGCTGAAATTTCACTCCAGGCATTAATTCGCCACCAATACCAGCGCAGTATTAGGACCAATCCTAAACCTGCACCCGCTTGCATGATAAAGGCCCAAGCACCAGAAATTGAATTGATATAGGTACTTACAATGAGTCCAATAACCATTAATACAACCGTACTCCATCTTGAAATCCAAA
>CAJQQM010000233.1 GCA_905480485.1 uncultured Aureispira sp. | reverse complement strand
GATATTTACGGCCTTTTCAATGTAGGCATCTTTAAAAATCTGCGTCTTTCGGGTGTCGAGTACCAAGGCATTATTTTGTGCAATTGCTGCTTCAAATTGTTGTGGATTCAGTGCCTTCAGGCCCCGATTAAGTACCGTATCGATACTCTGATAACCGTATTTGTTGAGTTGAGCATTTTTGGCAAAATATTGGGGTGCTTTGCTGAGTCCTTCGGTTACCTCTTTGACAAATTCGGCTTTTGTCATGTCGACACGCAAGGCATAATTCGTCTTTTTCTGATTGCCCAAGCTGTCAAAGGTATCGCTACTCATATTTTTGCCACAAGCCGAACCTGCACCGTGTGCAGGATAAACCGTAATATCGTCGGGCAAGGGCATAATTTTATTTCTTAGTGAGTCAAACAACATAGCCGCAAGGTCCTCGCGGGTAAGGTTGTTTTTGAGCGCGAGGTCGGGACGGCCAACATCGCCTATAAATAGGTGTCTCCGGTAAAAATGGCCACTTCTTTACCTTTCTCATTTTTGAGTAAATAGGTAGTCGATTCGGGGGTATGCCCGGGCGTATGTAGTACCGTGATACTTATTTCGCCGATTTGGAATACTTCATGATCCTTGGCCTGATAGATAGGATAATCCGTTTCGGCTGTTGGGCCGTACACAATCGGGGCCCCTGTTTTCTGAGACAAATCGACATGACCCGATACAAAATCAGCGTGAAAATGTGTTTCAAATATATATTTGATGGTAGTTCCTTCTTGTTGCGCTAAATCTAGATAGGGTTGTGTTTCGCGAAGCGGGTCAATTATAGCCGATTCTCCATTAGATTCGATATAATAAGCGCCTTGTGCCAGGCATTTGGTATATAATTGATGTATGTTCATAATCCTATTTTTCTGATCGTTTAAAGCATAATACAAAAATAAGCATTTTTTGGAAACGAACTCAGCTTAGGGGGATAAATTTTGTATCCAAAAGAATGCTGATAGGCTTGAGTTGTTGTCCATCCCATTCCGCCATTAAAGGAACCGCCTGACCACCGCTACTAGCCAATAATTGCCAAATATTTTGCTCTGAAACGGTTTGAATTGGCAAACTTTGGTTCTGTATATCCAGGCATTGCAACTTATTTTTGGCATCGAGGTAAAATGCGATGTCACGAATTATAAAAGGATAAAACCGAAGCCAAGGATTTTGTACTATTGCTTTGTGAAAGGCAGCTAAAGCAGTTTCGAAACAAGCAAAACTAGACCAATTTTGAAGCGCTGTTTTATCGATTGAATCGGCCTGTTCAAGTAGCCCCCTCCATGCAGCTGTTTGATTGTAAAAGTACAAGCGCGAATGAATGATACTACCGAGTTGATATTGTTGCTCAAAAGGGTTGTTGAAGTACGAAAAATCTTCGATCAATGCCATCTTATGAGAGCTGCTACCCTGTAGCCAAACGCGTCTGTATAGTTGTTTGTCTATGGTATTACCTATTTTGATGCCAACTACCAACCAATGGTCTATTAAGCTAATGTTTTGCGCAAGCACTGTTTTTTTTTGAATGGTTTTACCCAAAGAAATATATAGAAGTTCTTGTTCTGATTCCGAAAGCTGCCCTCTATTCTTAAACGATTGTATCCAGAAAAATAGATGTCCTATCCGTTCTAGCATAGCCCCTGACCAATCAGAAGACTGTTGAACCATCGATTGAGTTTCTTTGAGATAAACGCTGATTGCCGGCAGTTTAGCGTCCATCATTTTGGCTGCAATGTAGGACCAATAAGCGGCATCTTCAATCGGTACATTGGCCAGGCCTTGTCGAATCATATCCGTTAACCACAATTCGAGTGCTTGAATGCCTGCGTCCATCAATTCCAAGCGATTTTGCCATCTTTTTTCTTTGGCACGTTGAGCACTTGCTGTACTTTTGCTCGTCGATTTAGACTTTTTGATGGTCTTAGCCGGTGTATTTGCAGGGCCAAGCTGTTGATTTTTTAACCAAGAATCTATGCTGTCAGGGCAGCTTCGATATTTAAACAATGCACTACTTTTTTGATACAGCAGCAGCAGCCCAAGAATGTGTTTACAGATGGTATTGGACAAACAACTACATTGGTGATGATTGGTCAATAAACTTATTCTTACTTCATAGTGTTCGTGTTCTAAAACCGTTGATAACCCCCAAATAACTCGATAATCGGTCGATAATTGAGCCCATTGTGATGATTTTGCCAATAATTTGGCCCGCCGCAAACTAGCTTTGTTCGGAGCTATTGCTTCTATTTTAGAAGGGTTCCAGTACATTATTACAATACTATTTTACTCATTCTTAAATTTCTTGCTATATATTTCAAATCAAAACAGTCGCAAGTCCCTAATTAAAACCTTTTTGTTAAATTGTCCAATCAATCCAAAATAATGAAAACAGAAGAAAGCTACATAGAGGGCCTAAAAAAACTGTTGGCCCCGCATCAAAAAATACGATCAGAACAATTGCAAGCTACAAAAAAAGTATGGGGCTACTCTATAATTCCTCTACTAATTGGCTTGTTGGCTATTCCTGTTTATTGGAAAATAAATCCTGTAATGGGATGGTTATTTGTACTAATCGCTTTGGCGATAGCCTATTATATTTTGGTATACTATGCGGCTGAACCTCAAAAAGTTTTTGAAGATTATAGTCTTCAAAAAATTGTGCCTTTATTTTATAAAAACTATTCAATTGACTGTTTATTTAATTCCAATAAATCAATTTTAAAGACTGAATTAAATTCTGTTTTCCCAATCAGTGAACATTTTGAATTCAAAACCAGGTATTTACTTCAGAATAGTGCACATCATCAACAAACATTTCGTGTCTCTGAACTCCGTGTATTGCAACAGCAGCAGCAAGATACAACAGAACAAGTTTTTGAGGGTCTAATAATTGATTTAACCATTCCTTATCAATTTGACGCCGATATTTTTGTGGTGCCTAAAACTAGAAAATTGTCTTTTTGGTATGAAAATACCGTATTAAAGGCCTTTCGAATTAAAGAAGCTTCTTTTTTTTCGAAGTACAGCAAAAAGTGGCATTTATTTGCTAAAAGTGAAGCGGTAGCAGCACATCTACTGCGTTTGCCGATGTTAGAACAATTGCATTCAAAACGGCATCTAAACCCAAGCATTAGAATCGTAAATCAGCAACTTTATATATTAATACCGCAGCTTCAACTGCTGACGCCTGATATGTTAGACAATCAATGGTCACAACAGAATTTACAGCATATTTACCAACAGATAAGGCTTGTCTTCGATTGGATTCAAGACTTTAGCCATTCGATAGATACAGAATTAGAAGGATAAAACGACTGATTAGTCACTCAACTGTCGTAGAAATAATTGTAGGATATATTCTAAAGCATTTGAAAAATAGTGTATATTTATAGTGGTCAGTGAAATGCATCTTTTTATTGCTGTTATCTGCCAATCATTATTCATATTCAAAACAAATAAGCTTTTACCATGCATTATTTTGCTTATGTTGTTGTCGTTTTATTGTTGCTATTTTCGTGTCAGTCAAGTAGTTCTAATCTTGGTTTTGAGCTGTCCGATTCTTTGCGCACCTACACCGCTGAAGATTGGGATTATTGGACAGTTCGTATAGGTGATTTGAGGGGCAAATGGCGCACCTACACGTCAGAGGATTGGGATTATTGGGAATACGAATTAGACGGTGTACGAGGCAAATTGCGGACCTACACTTCAGAGGATTGGGATTATTGGCAAATGGACAATAACTTACTTAGCTTGCGGACCTATACTTCAGAGGATTGGGATTATTGGGAAATTCGGGCAAGTGGAACCTTCATAAAACTACGTACAAATACTTCAGAAGATTGGGATTATTGGCAGCTGTCAGGAGATGTTCAAGGCACTATCAAAACCTATACCGCTGAAGATTGGGATTATTGGCAACTAAATACCGATTTATCCGGATTGTCTTCAGCAGAAAAAATGGCGGTTTTGTTTGTTCCGGTTTTTGCGAGCAGTATCTACATGCAAGGTATCTGTCTTTAGCACCTCTAATAGGATGTTTGGGTTGCTTTTATGATTCACTAATGCAAAATTGAACTAATTGACTTAACAAGATATTGTATGAAATACTTATTATTTATAAGCTCGATGATGCTGTTTACAATCAGCTGTCAGCCCACTTCGATGCAGCAACGCTTGCAAGGGGAGTGGTACTACATATACAACGACACAAGCTATGCCGAAATTCTAATAACGGAGTCAATCGTCTTTCCTTTTCATCATCATCAGCACAACGATTTTGAAACTTCTTATTCTTTACAACAAGACACTTTATTTTTGATGGGAAAAGATGGCTATCGTGCATCCTCCAAAATTTATTTTATGGGTTCAGATTCTTTCAAAATTCCAGGAATCAGTACCGCCACCTTCAAAAAAGTAAAACGGCAGGTCAAACATCCTCAGAAGTTGGCTATTTACTATTACAAAAAAAATAAATTGTTGTCAGATAATGATCATGATATTGTGCAACTGCTCGAACAAAATATTTTTGACAAGATGCATGCCTACAAAAATGCCTTTGAACTCAATTTTAATTACCGTCGTTCAATCGCATTGTATCGTCGTCAACAAGCACGTCTAAGTCAAATGAAGCAATCTTCTAATTAAGTCCCTATTGTCTATGATTCAACGGTCTATATTTTATACAGCATGGCTGATTGTTATTTATTTTGCGCTTTATTTGGCCTCTATTGCACTTTCTTATTTCAATTTTGATCTGCAATACGGCTTTCTTAAAGCCAAACAGCATATGCTAAGCAATCAATTGTGGGTAGTTTTTTTCTTTGTTCATTTGTTTTTTGGGGCCTTAGCTACACTCAGTGGTTGGCCATTGTTCTTTAGCAAATTAATTGCCTTTAGGTCCAAAACGCACCAACGTTTAGGGCAACTGTACGTTTATTCTATTTTGTTTTTTACAGGGCCCACAGGCCTTTATTTGGCATTTTTTGCAGAGGGTGGATTGGGGGCTACTGTTGGTTTTTTGGCGATGTGCTTTTGTTGGATGTTGCCTACTTACCGTGCACTATACCATGTGCTGAAGCAAAACTTTCAAAAGCATTATGAATGGATGATTCGGTCCTACGCAATGACCTTGTCGGGCGTTACCTTACGGCTTTTTATGCCTTTTGGCTCGAAGATTGATATGTTAACAGAACAGGCGGTATTTGTAATGAGTTCTTGGGTTTTTGTTTTCAACATCTTACTGGCTGAATTAATTATAATCTTCAACAAACCCCGTACCGCTGCACTTTTAAAACAGTTGGAATAAATTATTATTGTTTTTTAGTATCTTAGTTCATCTATTGTTTAACTCGATGTTTTAATATTATGAAAAAAATAAATCAACTATTCGCATTTGTCCTAATAACGTCAACTTTACTTTCTTTTATTGTTCCTAACAATTTTACACAGACTGTTAATCACACAATAAGCGCTGAAAACGAATCGACCGTACTATCTGCTGGTACTATGTTAGCGGGGGATACTCTTAGTTTTGTAGCCTTGAACCGTATGCTTACGAAAGAATTGCTGAAACCCTTGAGGGATTGTTTTGAAAAATCAAACCCTGATATGTTTATGACCAAATGCTTCACAAGAATTGAGTTTCGTTTGTCGCCCGATTTTATGGATAGAGTTCTGTACAAGGGAGAAATAATAGAGGGAAGCGTTATATTAAATGATTGTTCTACTCCAATACGTATCGCTGATTTGGTCGTCGACTTCAAACGCAAAACCATAGATGTAAAGGAGTCTTACCGCACCCCGTTTATGAGTCATAAAACCTTCTTAAAAGATTTTTGTGTTTTTTTACAAGCTAAATAAGGCTAATAGATACCTAATACTTGACAAACATCCACAATCCAAAGAAGAAAACAGCTAGCAAGATATAGATGTAGGGCGCTAATTTGTTGGATGCGTCTAGTTTAAGTCGTCCAAAATGTATTGCAGCAACAAAGCAAAAACAAAATAAACAACTGCATAGCGTATTTGCCCCTCTTGATGTACTGCAATAGTCCAAAATTTGAGCTTGGCGGCTACCTGGAATATAAGCATCGCAAGACCTGTTTGCAAGCCTGCAGCAAGCAAGGTTCTAATTTGTGGAGATTGTATTTTTAATTTGGCAGCAACGCATGCACTACTATAACTCAACAACAGCCAATAAAAGCCAATAGAATAGGGGACTGCTGCTACTTTCGGCCCCAAGGAAGGACCAAAGCTATAATCTCCGTACAACATATTGGTCTTAGCGGCAACCATTTCGAAAGCAAATCCAAAAAATAAAATTCCCAGGACATACAACAAGTTGTCGAAGTTCCATTTTTTGTGGTAGAAAAATAATAAGAAGATGTTTATGTAGATAATTGCAGCAGCGTACTTCATAAACCATGCTTCTTGGCCACCGGCCGTCAAACCCATTAAGTACGAAAGATAAAAGAGTAGTAAAATAATTACACCGAAAAATGGAGTCATGACGAATTGGTTTATAAGTTTGCGTAAATATAGCGTTTAATGGTCTTAATTGATCATAAAAAAACTATGATTATTATTTCTTACCAAAAAAATCACTATTTTTGCGTCAAATTTTATTGTAAAATCTTGGGCAATTATTTAGGCCCATCCTTATTCCGCAAATTAATATGTTAACAGTTAGTAATTTATCCCTTCAATTCGGTAAAAGAGTACTTTTTGATGAAGTTAATATTAAATTTACCAAAGGCAATTGCTATGGTGTAATTGGAGCTAATGGTGCAGGCAAATCAACCTTTCTCAAAATTCTTTCCGGAGAAATTGAATCAACTCTAGGACATGTTAGCCTCGAACCGGACGCTAGAATGACGGTCCTAAAACAAGATCACTTTGCGTTTGATAGTTATTCTGTAGTGGATACAGTAATGATGGGACACAAAAAACTATACGATACTAAAATTGAATTAGATAATATCTATCTAAAAGAGGATTTTAGTGATGCAGATGGTATACGGGCAGGAGAACTGAATGAATTGTTTGAGGAAATGAACGGGTGGAATGCTGAATCTGATGCCGCTACCTTGCTGAGTAATTTAGGGCTTATCGAGTCAGAACATTTTAAGTTGATGTCCGAACTGAATACCAATCAGAAAGTAAGGGTATTATTGGCCCAAGTATTATTTGGCGATCCCGATTTATTGATTCTTGATGAGCCTACCAACGATTTGGATGCAGAAACAGTTATGTGGCTAGAGAATTTTTTGGCTGATTTTAAAAATACGGTCATAGTTGTTTCACACGATCGACATTTTTTAGACACAGTTTGTACGCACATTGCCGATGTTGACCACAAAAAAATAAAACTATCAACGGGTAACTATACTTTTTGGTACCAAACGTCACAGTTGTTGCAACGTCAGTTAGCCGACAAAAACAAAAAGAACGATCAAAAACGTAAAGAATTGATGGAATTTATTCAGCGTTTCTCTGCTAATGCGTCAAAAGCGAAGCAAGCGACGAGTCGTAAGAAAGCGCTAGAAAAGCTTGATTTATCTGAAATTTCCGTCTCTTCAAGACGTTATCCTGGTATCATATTTAAGCAAAACAGAGAAATAGGTAATCAGGTGCTTTCTGTCAACAACCTAGAAAAATCTCTAAACGATATCCCTTTGTTTAAGGCACTTAACATAACAATTGAAAAAGGAGACAAAATTGCCATTCGTTCCAAAAACTCCCTAGCAGTCACTAAGTTTTTTGAAATTATAGCACAGCAAGAAAATGAAATGGCCGATTCCGGCGACTTTGAATGGGGGGTAACCGTTACAAAATCTTATCTACCCAACGAAAACAGCAAATACTTTAATTCTAAACTCAACTTAGTAGATTGGCTTCGACAGTATTCCGAAGAAAAAGATGAAACCTTTATACGTGGTTTCTTAGGTAGGATGTTATTTTCGGGCGAAGAAACCCAAAAATCTTGTGATGTTCTATCTGGAGGAGAAAAAGTACGTTGTTTGCTTTCCAAAATGATGCTTGAGGAAGGAAATGTACTTATCCTAGACGAGCCTACCTCGCACCTAGATTTGGAATCAATTACCAAATTTAATGAGTCGCTCATCGAATATCCTGGTATTATCTTATTTACCTCGCATGACCGTGAATTTACCCAAACAGTGGCCAATCGAATTATTGAAATAGGGCCAAACGGTATGATTGACAAATTAATGACTTACGATGAATACCTAGAAGATGAACGGGTGAAAGAACAACGCGACGCATTGTATACAGGTACGGTATTTGCTTAATTACATAGCATTCAATACCTTTAGCGCAAAATACCTTACATTCATACTTTGAAAGTTTTAAAACAGATACTATGCCTTATATTATTCTTTTGTGTTGCTTACTAGGCAGCATTGGTCTGCAGGGTCAACAAGATAGTCTTTTCAATGATAAGCTAGAACAGCATGCAGATGCATTTGCTTACAGCTATGGTGCAGTTTTGGGAGCCGAACTAAAAACAATAGGCTTAGATTGCGACAAACAATCAATTGCTTCAATCGTAAAAGGGATCGAAAGCTATGCCCCGTTGCAACAAAGTGAAGCATTTCAAAAATCTGCACAAACCTTAATCAATACCACGATACAAGCAATGCATCATAAGGACAGCAAGGCTTCCCAAAAAGAACTACGCGAAAATCATAATTTAGCAGACTTTTACGAAGCCTACGGCGCTGTAGTAGCCCACAATTGGAATCAATTTGGGGTGTCCGTTGAATCAGTATTGATAGCCGATTTTCAAGCAGGCCTGAGCATGGCTAATCAACAAAGCAATCCATTTAATCCTCAATTAGGTCAACGCTACATTACACAGCACTATAAAGCACTAAAAGAACAACAATTAGCCCAAAAGCAAGCAGACAATGATCGCTTTTTTGAAGGCCTTAAATCTCAAAAAAACCTGACGTTCTCTAAAGAGGGTTTTGCTTACCAAATCCTAGAAAAAGGAGCGGGTAGATTGTGCCAATCCACCGACAAAATTAGCCTTCGATATACAGGTACTTTGTTAGATGGACGTGTTTTTGACAAAAGTCCTGCTGACGGACAAGCTATCTTGGTTGATTACAAAGGTGTGATGCCAGGTTGGCAAGCTTTGTTTGCATTAATCAACAAGGGGACCAAAGTAAAAGTATATTTCCAGCCACATTTGGGCTATTCAAGCCGCAAAATGCCGAACGTGCCGGCTAATTCAATTTTGGTGTATGAGTTTGAAATCGTCGATATTCAATAAAAACAAGATAAATCTTCTTTTAAAAAGTCACTTCTTTATCAAGATGTGGCTTTTTTAAGTATAAAAGCAGCAATTTATAAGCATTATTTACAAGAAAAATGTATTTTCGTGCTCCGATAATTACAAGCAAAATTAATCTTTCATTACATACTTTTAAAATTATTCATTTTTATGAAAAATACTTTTTTGAATTCATTGTACTGCCTTGCCTTCATGGCCCTTACCGTTGCCTGTGGCGATACTCAAAACAGTCAAAATTCAGCCGAAGGTAGTTCGGTGTACAACCTTAGCTACGCTTATGGTGCACAAATGGCTTTATCTCTACGTCAATCTGATTTAACAGACGACGAAAGAAATGCAGACAAATTGGTTGAAGGTGTACAAAAAGCTTTAGAAAAAGATTCGCTTGCTATAGATTTAGCAAATCAATTGATACAGATGCGCGTAAGTTCTAAAAAGCCTTCAGAAACTACCGAACAAGCCAATGATATAGCCTATAATTTAGGGGTCGTTATGTTGGGTCGTTTACCATTTATTGAAGCAATTGAAGCCTCAGATTTTGATGTTAATGCCATCAAGGAAGGGTATGTTGCCGCTACCGCTAGCGATTCCTTAAAATTATCCAATACTGAAATGGATAGTGTTTTGCAAGCTTATTTTGAGCCTAAAGGAAAAGCCTATTCAGAAAAAATGCAAGCCAAACAACAGGCTGATGCAGCTATCTTTATTGAGCAAGGTGCTAATTTTTTGGCTGAAAACGCCACAAAAGAAGGAATTGTAACGACAGAAAGTGGACTGCAATACGAAATCATCAAAGAAGGTTCAGGCCCAAAACCTACTCTAGAAAGTCAGGTTAAGACACATTATCACGGTACGCTAATCGATGGTTCTGTATTTGATTCATCCGTAGATAGAGGCGAACCCGCTACTTTTGGCGTAGGTCAGGTTATCAAAGGCTGGCAAGAAGGAATCCCTTTGATGTCAGTTGGAGCAAAATACCGCTTTTATATTCCAAACAATCTTGCTTACGGAATGCAGGCTCCTTCTCCTAAAATCCCTGCCGGTTCTGCTTTGATTTTCGATGTTGAATTGATTGAAATCGTTCAGTAACAGCGTTTTTAATTGAAGAAAGAGATATGCCTGAATTGGGGTGTATCTCTTTTTTTTTGGGTTAAACAAATCAAAATATTGTCTAAAAATAACCCAATCTTAACAGTTTTTCCTTAATTTCGTCCTGCTACTCGATCAATTATGGCATCGTTTTGGTTTTAGCCATATAGTGTCTATTGAGGGCACGTATTATTTTACTAACTACATTTATCCAATTATGAAAAAAATAATCTTCCTTTTAAGTCTATGCCTGCTTGTTCATCAGTACGATGCTGCGGCTCAGAAAAAAGCTTCTCAAACAGTCAAAGACCGTAGTTACTCTTATGGAGCAATGCTTTCACAAGGTATAGGGGCAGCTGGACTAAACGCTGAAGAAAAAAATATTGATCAACTTATTGAGGGAATGAAAGTAGGGCTCAAAGGTGATTCTGCTACATTTGCAACGTCTCAAGAGATATTTAGAACAAGAATGCAATCGCGTGAAGCGGCTACTACAGCAGAAGAAGGTGCCAAAATTGCATACAATATCGGTATCTCTGTTATCGGAGGATTGGCAGTCGAAATTGATATTCCTGCTACAGATTTTGATTTTACAGAATTCAAAAAAGGGTTTCAAGACGCTGACGGAGGCAAAGAAACAAGACTTGAAAAGCCTGCTATGGATTCAATTTTAAATGCATATTTCCAACCGCTTACACTTCGCTATAACAAAATTATGGAGGAGAAAAAAATGGCTCAATCAGCTGGAGCTATCAAAGAAGGCCAAGCATTTTTAGAAAAAAATGGCAAAAGAGAAGGTGTCGTTACACTTCCTTCAGGATTGCAGTATGAAATCATCAAAAAAGGAACTGGCAACAAACCAACGATTGCCGACAAGGTTAAAACACATTATCACGGTACGCTTATCGATGGTTCGGTATTTGATTCATCGGTCGATAGAGGCGAACCTGCTACCTTTGGAGTTGGTCAAGTTATCAAGGGCTGGCAAGAAGGAATTCCTTTGATGTCACCGGGTGCAAAATACAAGTTTTACATACCACAAGATTTAGCCTACGGTATGCGTTCACCATCCCCTAAAATTCCTGCAGGGGCCACCCTGATTTTTGAGGTTGATTTGATTGAGGTGATTCCTGCAACTCCAACGAATCAAATAACCCCGGTTTCAGAAGCCGAACAGGCAGGGGCTAAGTTTATGCTTGAAAATCAAGACAAAGAAGGTGTTATTAGCCTTCCTTCAGGTTTACAGTATATGGTTTTGGTCAAAGGAGATGGACCTAAACCAACGATCAACGACAAAGTAACCACACATTATCATGGTACTTTAATCGATGGTACCGTTTTCGATTCTTCTTACGACAGAGGTCAACCGGCTACGTTTCCTCTAAACGGCGTAATTAAGGGCTGGCAAGAAGGAATTCCCTTGATGCCATTAGGGTCTAAATATCGTTTGTTTATACCCCAAAACTTAGCTTATGGCATGCGTGCAATGGGCAAAATTCCAGCGGGTGCTACCTTGATATTTGATGTGGAATTATTGGATATAAATCCTAAATAATTAGCCTAATTGCAGCAATATTGATAATTTATAAAGAGGGCCTAATGTCCACTAGCATCCGCCCTTTTCTCTTCATCAATTTTTGTGCTAGTACATTATATTATGTCCAAACGACAATCCTTTCTCTAAGAGTTGATACTTCTAGGAAATGATTGTCGTTTTTTGTTCACGACACAGCAGGCTGTTTTTGCGCTGTGCTTTAAATGTATTTTTATGCCGTTTATAAACAATCTTATAAACATCCTTTGGTGCATCTGTATTTTGTGGAGTACCTCCTTGTGTGCTCAAATTAATACCGATAGTCTGTCTTCAAGCAAATCGTATCCCTTTGCCTTAGAGGCGATGAACTATGCTTACGGCTATAGCTTTGGCAAAGATTTAATGGAAAAGACCGATTTTAATAAAACCAACTTACCCCTAAAGGATTTGTTAAAAGGGCTGAAAGAGGGGCTTCAACCTGATTCTATTGTACTGCAACAGAGCAACGTTTATATAGATAAAATAATGCTTGATTCTAGTCAAAGCGAAGGGTTGCAAAACGATCAAACAGCTTATTATTTAGCCTATAGTGCATTCGGTAATATGCTTCAGAATTTCGATATAAATCCCAATGATTTTAAATTTTCTGCAATAAAAAAAGGATTAAGCGATTATTATAAATCGATCGATCCAAAGTATGCAATCGAACAGATGGATAGTATGCTTAATCTATACTTTTCATTAAAACAAGCAAGGATACAACAACAACTTAAAGATAAATTTGAGGCATTAGCTCAATATAATTTGCAACAAGCGGATGAATTTATGGCTCAAAACACTGCCAAAAAAGGCATAAAGTCGCTTCCGTCAGGCTTACAATACCAAATTATCAAAGAAGGAACAGGTTTGGTGCCGGCTTCAAACAATCGCGTAGTCGTTCATTACACCGGAACACTTTTAGATGACCGCGTATTTGATTCCTCTATTGATCGGGGCGAACCTGCTGAGTTTGTGGTAAGAAATGTGATAAAAGGACTTCAGGAAGGTTTAAAACTAATGAAAGCGGGGAGTCGCTTTCGTTTTTTTGTTCCCCCCAATTTAGGCTATGGCGTCAATGGTCCCGCCTCGATACCGCCAAATTCAGTACTATTATTCGATCTGGAACTACTGCAAGTCGACGAGGGGCCGGCACTCGATTCGGCTAGCGTACAAATGAGTTACAGTTACGGATTTATGGTCGGACAAAGTTTGTCTCAATTGGCGCTAACTACATCGGAATTAAATCCTAATTTTTTTGTACAAGGTTTTGTAAAAGGCTTTGAAGCTTCTGCTTTGGATCGGCAAACTGTTGAGCGTTTGCTGAAATCAAGACTAGAATCAGGGAAAGCTGCCGAAAGTAATGCGGCGGCACAAAAGATTGCTTTTTCAATCGGTCTTTCGTCTTCTTCAGGTGTTGCTACACAGCTTGGTGTTCGTCAACTTGACTTTGATTTTAATGCCTTAGGAAAGGGCTATGCCGATGCAGTTGGCAATAAGAAGGCGTTATTTAGTGATACTCAAATGAGCCAATTTCTTCAATCTTTCTTTGAGCCCAAGCAAGCACTCAAAGAAAAAGAATTGAAACAGAACAATCAAGCTTTGTGGGCTAAAAATAGCAAAGAGGGCGCTGATTTTTTGACTAAAAATGCCCAAAATGATTCGGTTACTGTTTTAGAGAATGGCCTACAGTACGAAGTCCTCAGGCAAGCAGAAGGTCCTAAACCTAGTCTTACTTCTACGGTTACAACACATTACCATGGCACCCTCATAGATGGGACGGTTTTCGATAGCTCAATTGAAAGAGGCGAGGCGGCTAGTTTCCCTTTATCCGCTGTGATTGAGGGTTGGCAAATAGGGATTCCACTCATGTCTGTTGGGGCTAAATATCGATTTTATATTCCGGCAGCACTTGCCTACAAAGACAAAGGAACCGGCGCAATGATTGAACCCGGCGCAACCTTAATATTTGAAGTAGAGCTTCTGAAAATCAACTAATTTTAATTTATTATATTAAAGAGAAATCATTACCTTTGTGGCTACATTTAAAAATAAAAAAACCAATAAAATGAGAAAAACAAGTTATAGTTTGGGTATGTTGCTAGGTTCAAATTTGGCCGGTCAGGTAATCACAGAAGATTTAGATTTTGAAGCATTGGCAAAAGGAGTAGTAGATGTTCTCAAAAATGAAGGTATGGAATATACAGTAGAAGAAGCCAACCAAAATGCACAAACCTTTTTGCAAGAGTCTGCCGCTAAAATGGCGCTAAAATCACAAGAGATGGAAGCAGGGTTTATGGCTGAAAATGCAGAAAGAGAAGGGGTGGTTTCTAATCCTAGTGGGTTGCAGTACGAAATTCTCAAGGAAGGAACGGGTTCTATCCCTAAAGTGCACCAAAAAGTTGTCGCTCATTATGAAGGACGCTTACTTACAGGAAAAGTCTTTGACTCTTCCTACAAAAGAGGTCAGCCGGCTACCTTTCCTGTAAATGGCCTTATCAAAGGCTGGCAAGAGGCTTTGCAGTTGATGCCTGTTGGCTCAAAATGGAGATTGTACATCCCCTCAAATCTTGGCTACGGTGCAAGAGGTGCAGGCAACGATATCCCAGGGAATGCTACTTTAATATTTGAGTTAGAATTATTAGAAATTAGCAAATAATCTTTGCTGAAATACTCAAAAGGGCTGATCATTTAGGTGGTTAGCCCTTTTTTATGGTATTGTTTGGGCGGCTTTTTCTTAGACGTTGCAGTTTTTGTTCGTACCATTCAGCCGAGGAATTGTCTCCATAAGAATGGCGATAAAAATGAATTATTTTTTCTAATTTTTCAATCAGTTCCGGAATTTCTCGTGTACAATATTGAAGTCCGTTGTGCAAACCCTTTTGGTAGTGTTTTTTGGCCTGTTCAACTTGATGACATCGTAGATACAAATCGCCAAGACCCGTATGCACATAATGCAAGTCTTTATCTATTTTAAGTGCCTTCTCAAACAAAATTTTAGCTCGTTCTATGGCTCCAAAGCCATTCATTTCAATATGTGCCATCGTGTCGAGCAAACTACAGTCGAGTGGTGCAATTTTCAACCCTTTAGCGGCTAGGATGCGTGCTTTGTCGAAGTTTTTTTGGTGCTTCATTAGCAAGTTTGCATAATTGTTCAACAAAGAAGTATCGTTCGGACAAGCACGAAGTCCTGCTTTAAAGTAAGCGGCTGAACGGTCTATATCCGCTACGTCTTGGCACAACATTGCTGCGTTGCGATAAGAATTGATATTCTTAGGGCCCTTATATGCATTCATATAATAGTTGAGTAATTGTTCTGTTTCTTCCCACCGCAAGCCTTTTTTGATATAATGTGTATGAATAATCATGGCATAGCCAAATTGTGCTTGACTATTGCTTGGATGTAATGCAAGGGCTTTTTTGTAGTATTGCAAAGCTTTTTTGTAGTGTTCCCACTCTTGCTGAATTCGCCCGGCCAAAAGGGTATATAATTTGGAAATAGTTTTTGGGATATAATTAAATACAGGTTGAAGTTCGGGCAGTGCTTGTTCGTGTCGTTTCAGATAATTTCGTAGGGGATTTTGATAGCTGCACCATCCTTCAGGTACTTTAAACTTATATCGAGCATAATCCAATATGATGATACAGTCCTGCAATTGTACCAGGGCATTTTTAGATAGGGTATGCGTCAACAGTTGATGTGCCTTATCTTCAATAGCTTCTCGGTAGGATTCACCTAAATAAGCCCGTAAACACAAACTGTATTGCATGGCTTTAATTAGTCTTTTGTCTTGTTCTATCCAGTTTAAGGCCAAAATTTGATGATTTTCCTCCTCCGAAAAAAGCAATTGATTGAGTGCATCTATATTTTGGCTGTAGTCAGGCATCCCGTTTAAGTTCAACGATATAATAATTAGGCTTAATGTAATAATATTTAGGAGCATCGTACAATTTTTTCTAGGTTTTTGTGCAGTTGATCATCCAACTAAGCTGCTCAAATACCAACAATTTTAAACTGATTTTCAGATTGACGAACAAGTTTTGGTTAAGTGCCACGAAAAAGTTACTTTTGTGCTCCAAGAAGCAACTTTTAATCTCACTAATTATTTAGATATGAAACTTTGGCAAAAAGAAGGCTCAATTAACACAGAAATTGAACGATTTACCGTGGGCAAAGACCGCGAATTAGATTTGTTATTGGCAAAACACGACATTACAGGTACTTTAGCACATATCCGTATGCTTCAAAGTATCGATTTATTGACAAAAGATGAACTAGAGCGTTTAATGGAAGAATTGCGCTTAATTTATTCCGAGGTTGAATCAGGTGATTTTGTTATTGAAGATGGGGTAGAAGATGTTCATTCACAAGTTGAACTGATGCTGACAAAACGATTGGGTGATGTTGGTAAAAAAATCCACAGCGGTCGTTCTAGAAACGATCAGGTTTTGGTAGATCTAAAACTATTTACAAGAACCGAATTACGAGAAGTAGTCGAATTAATTGTTCCCTTGTTTGAACAGCTTGTGACCTTAAGTGAGCAATACAAAGAAGTCTTAATTCCTGGATATACGCATTATCAAGTAGCGATGCCTTCCTCTTTTGGTTTGTGGTTTGGTGCCTATGCCGAAAGTTTGGTAGACGACATGCATAGTTTATTGGCCGCTTTCAAAATCACCAACAAAAATCCGCTTGGCTCGGCAGCCGGATATGGTTCTTCTTTTCCGCTAAACAGAACTATGACGACCGAACTGTTGGGTTTTGATGATTTGAATTATAATGTGGTCTATGCGCAGATGGGACGTGGCAAAACAGAACGTTCAGTGGCTCAAGCGATTTCGTCGGTTGCCGCTACCTTGAGTAAAATGGCACAAGATATTTGTTTGTACAACAGCCAAAACTTTTCTTTTGTTAAGTTTCCCGATCATCTAACCACCGGATCGAGCATTATGCCGCACAAAAAAAATCCAGATGTTTTTGAATTGATTCGTGCCAAATGCAACAAAATGATGGCCCTTCCGGTCGAAATTTCGATGATAACCAACAACTTGGCTTCAGGATATCACCGTGATTTACAAATTATCAAAGAAAGTTTCTTGCCGGTATTTGAAGAAATCAAAAGCTGCTTGTTTATTAGCAAGTATATGCTAGAAAATATCATCATCAACGACGGTGTCATTCGTGAAGAAAAATACAAATATATATTCTCAGTTGATGTTGTTAATAAATTAGTTTTAGAAGGAACTTCATTCCGTGATGCCTACAAACAAGTGGGTCTGGATATTGAAGCCGGTACCTTTGAACCACTTTACGATTTGGAACATAGCCACGAAGGGTCTATGGGTAATTTATGCAATGAACAAATCAAGGAATTGATGCAAGATGTTTTAGAGGGCTTCTCCTTTGATAAGATGGATGCCGCCCTTGCAAATTTGTTAGGAAAGGTTTAGTCCTACATCTAAATAAAATCAAAAAAGGGCCTCCTACACGAAGCCCTTTTTATTTTTTACTGTAATTTTTAAGGATTCTGTATTTCTTCTGGGATATAGCCTTAATTTTTGAAACAAAATTTTAACTTTGCGTCGTTAAATAATCGTAGTTGACCTGGTCCTACATTTTTCATTCATACTTTAAGAAATTTATATTCAATATGGATCCTAAACAACTGGTTTTAGACAAAATTAAAGAAAATGGTGGCTGGGTAAATACGCATGCACATTTAGACAGGGCCTATACCTTGACAGAGGCTAATTTTAACAATTCTTACTCTTATCTGAAAGAGAAATGGCATTTAGTTGATGAAATGAAAAAGGCGGCTACTGTTGATCAAATTTATACCCGTATGGCAAAAGCTACTGAGGTTCTATTAGAACAAGGTACACAGGCAATGGGTACTTTTATTGATGTTGATGACAAGATTGAGGACAAATCAATTAAGGCTGCTCAAAAATTAAAAGACAATTACGGTAAAGATATCGAGATGCGCTTTGCTTGTCAGGTACTCAAGGGTGTTATTGACCCAAAAGCACGGTATTGGTTTGATATGTCTTTAGATTTTGTTGACATAGTTGGTGGCTTGCCCGCCAAAGATTTTGGACGTGAAGACGAACATTTAGATATTTTGATGTCTGCAGCCAAAGAAAACGGCAAACTCGTTCATGTACATGTCGATCAATTCAATTCCGACGAAGAACGCGAAACAGAACAATTAGCGCGTAAAACCATCGAACATGGTATGCAAGGTAAAGTTTCGGCGATACATTGTATTTCTTTGGCAGCGCATCCCAAAAAATACCGTCACGAAGTATACGACTTAATTCGTCAGGCTGATATGCACATTATTTCTTGCCCAACTGCTTGGATCGATCACAATCGTACCGAACGTTTATCGGTTAGTCATAATTCGATTACTCCTGTCGACGAAATGGTGCCTGCCGGTATTAATGTTGCTTTCGGAACCGATAACATTTGTGATATTTACAAGCCATTTTCAGATGCTGATTTGTGGACAGAATTACGCGTAATGCTAGAGGCTTGTCATTATTATGATATTGAAAATTTGGTAAAAATTGCCACCGAAAACGGACTAAAAGTACTAGGTATAAAGTAATCCGTACGTGATTCTTGCTTTAGATATAGCTGATTTGTAGATGTTTTTTTATATTAACATTGACAAATCAGCTTTTTTTTTAATTCGACCCTTTATCTATGCTTCCTGTTTTATTTTTTCTTTTGTCCACTAGTTCGCTGTTGGCGCAGGCCGATCCACTCAATCAATTTGATCAGTTTATTCAAGTGGGGATGAAAGAATGGCAAATACCTGGTATGGTAACCGTAGTAGTGCACAACAACGAAGTTGTTTTTAGCAAAGCCTATGGACAACTCGATATACGTTCAGATCGAAAAGTCGATCAGCAAACGATGTTTTCGATGGCCTCTACCACCAAGCAGATGATCGCTGTTGCCTTGGGGATATTGGTAGACGATGGCTTAGTAGACTGGGACGATCGAGTAGTAGAACATTTGCCTAATTTTAAATTAGCGGATAATTACGCGACACAAACTGCGCGTGTAAAAGATTTATTGACCCACAATTTAGGCATCAAAAATACCGACAAAATTTGGGTGTGGGATAGTTTGTCGCCTCCTGAGGCAATGCAGCGGTACAGCTTTGCCAAAACAGAATATCCGCTAAGAGGTGGGTTTTCTTATCAAAATATGATGTATATTGTTGCCGGTGCTTTAATCAGCAAACTGGCCAAAAAACCCTGGCGCGCTTTTGTACAAAAAAGACTACTTGATCCTTTGGGAATGCAACATACTGCTGCTAATGCACAGACTATTCAAACACTTAATAATTACGTTACGCCACATGTCGAAGATTATGAAGATGGATTAATTCCTATCCCGCTTAATTTTACGCAACAAGTTGATGCAGCAGGGGCTATGTGGTCTTGTGCCGACGATATGGCGCGCTATTTACGTTTTTTGTTAAACAAAGGGGTTTATCGTGGAGATACCTTGTTGCAAGCAAAAACAATTGATTATATTTTTCGGCCACAAGTTATGGTATCGCCGAGGGCATATTCTACTTGGAAACTTATTAAACCTAATTTTCATAGCTACGGTTTGGGATGGTTTCAGCACGATTATAGGGGTGAAAAGTTAGATTTTCATACGGGTTCTTTGGCAGGAATGGTGGCTATAGCCGCCGTGATGCACCGCAAAAATACGGCCGTCTATTTTTTTGCCAACAAAGGCTCGGCCAATTTAAGGCATGCAATTATGTACAAAGCCATGGATGTTTTTGCCTTCAACGATCTTGATGGCAAAGATTGGCATCGTCTTATTTTTGATTTGTATGACAGCAGTAAGCAGCGTTCAATTCAACGACAAAAAGCAAAAGACAAACAACAGATAAAAGATACGAAGCCTTCGTATTCCTTAGAAAAATTCGAGGGTACCTATCAGCACAAGATGTTTGGAACTATAAAGGTAAAACATATAGCCGGCAAACTTAGTTTCTCTATCAACGACTATACTTTTTTTAAGCTCAATCATTGGCATTTCAATACTTTTCGTTCCGACAAACATCCCGAGTGGCGCTATCGTGTTTTCTTGAATTTTAATTTAAATGCAGCTGGTCAAGTAGATCACCTAAGCTATGAAGGCCCTTATATTCAATTAGATTTCGAACGCGAATAAAGTTCAGGTATAACATATACACTCAAATTATTTTTCAACGCTTCTTTGTACATGGTAGGCTAGTCATACTATTGCCTAGAGGGCAAATCCTGAAGATGTTCAAAAACTTTTCATAAGATTTCAGACAAAATAAATGCAAAGTTAATTATTTTTTTGTATATTATACTGATAATGAATGTTTTCACACAATGAGATACGTTCGTTTATACTACTTGCCACAAAAACACACAACAAATTACTACTTTTTTTAGTGCAATGTATCGAATTCTAGATGGATGCATCTATTGTTCCGTCAAGGCTATTGATACATTAGTCCTTTGTCAACATCACCTGCTGTTTTTATTCAAAGGTTTGGTTTCAGATTTCATTTTAGCATGAAAGCAGACCTGAACTATTGGGGAGCAGAAAAATGTGTTTTATACTAATTATCTAATTTTAAAACCTAAAACTATGCTACGATTACTACTAATTTTAGTATGCCTCTCAGGGGCGAATGGCTTATTTGCTCAAAACGAAAAGTACTTTGAAGCAAAGGAATCACCTCTGTCAAATCGTCTAAAAGTTGATTTTGAAATCAACCACCAAACGATAATTTCGGATAGTTTGTTGCGACTAATTGATTACAAGACGATGGAACTCTATCGGCAAAAAACGGAACGTAACCTTTATACGGATACAGCAACGGGTTTGACAATTATCGTTTATTCCAAAAAAGAAACAAGTCACAATAAGTTATCCTTACTCGAAACCAAAGAATCTTCGATCTCTACCCATAATTAATCAAATTATTATGGCCAATAGTATTTCTTTCAACCTCATCGATTTAATGCATGCATTGATTCAATAAAAGATCACTATTATGAAAATAAACATACTAAATATTTTATGCTGTTTTATATTAGCCCTATCCTCAACAGTTGCCCAAAATCCAACAGATGCCTGTGGACCTGCGGTACAAGCCCTCGCTGTTAATAGTAGCAACAGCTGCATACCAAGCGCTTATACCTTACCTGGTAGTTACAGCAATGGCGGGGCAAATAATGCCTCCTGTGTTTCAGGTCAAGACAGAGACGACGGTTGGTATCAGTTTACGGCCATCAACAATCCTACAACAATCGAAATGAACGGCGACCAAAATTTTGCCTTAGCTGTTTATACAGGTTCTTGTGGTTCGGGCGAAATTGCTTGTAGTATGCAAAATGCAGGAACTCCCGCTTCGCTTACGATTAATACTACGGTAGGCCTTACTTATTTTATTCAAGTACACCGACGTGGCGGTAATAATACAGTTACGATGACAGGAACTGTTTGTGTATACTCACCCACCCCCACTTGTTCCGACGGAATTCAAAATCAGGGGGAAACCTGGATAGATTGTGGAGGTCCTTGTCCGGCATGTCCACCTGCAACTTGCTCGGATGGAATCCAAAATCAGGGAGAAACAGGTGTTGATTGTGGTGGTCCTTGTCCACCTTGTACACTTTATACACACGGCACAACGGGTATCAATAGCGAACGCGTCACGCATTGCCTTGAAGCTACCTGTGGTGGTGTCTATACCGATGACGGGGGGGCTAGCGCTGACTATGCTTTAAATGTTGCTGGCGGGGTTTATCGTGTTTTTTGCCCTTCTATGCCGAACCGTTGTATGCAGATGACGTTTACTAGTTTTGATATGGAAACAAACTTTGATTATATTACCGTTGGAAACGGGGCGACACAAAACTCTCCTGTTTTTATACAGGCACCCGCCGACCCTGTGAATGGTAGAATTACCGGAACACCGACGGTACCCTTTAGTTTTACTGCTGACAGTGATAACGGATGCTTGAGTGTACGATTTACCTCCGACTTTTCGGTTTCAGCACCGGGATGGTCTGCTAATTTGTCTTGTGTGCCTTGCCCAACTGCAGCAGGGCCTTCCGGTTTAGAGAATAATGACTGTATGAACGCCACGCCACTCTGTAGTGGTACCACTCAAAACTTTAACTCTACAGGTCCAGGAATTGTTGCCGAAGGATGCACGGGGTCTGCCTGTCCTGCAGGGGGAGAAAATCATACCAATTGGTACAGCTTTACCATTCAGACTAGCGGCACCCTAAGGTCAACAATTACTCCACAAACGGGTACCGATGACTATGATTTTGCTATTTATGGCCCGAATGTTAGTTGTACCACTTTGGGGGCACCTATACGATGTACAGATGCCGGTGCAACGGGGACAACGGGTTTGACCGCAACTGCAATCGATCATAACGAAGATGTTTTAGGCGACAAATTTTTGTCAGAGATGAATGTTATTGCAGGTCAAACCTATCTTATGGCAATCGATGAATGGTCGGCTAACACAGGGTCGGGCTATAGCCTTGGTTTTGGAGGAACGGCTAGCTTAGATTGTATAGTTTTGCTTCCTGTCAAACTAGAAAGCTTTGGTTCGGCTTATAATTCAATCCAAAAAGTGGTTGATATCGAATGGTCCACCAACAAAGAAACCCACATAGATTATTATGAAGTTCAAAAAAGCTACAATGCTGTTAATTTTGAATCTTTAGAAGAAATAGCGGTAACAGGAAATAGTTACGCAAGTAAAAACTATCATACTGTTGATGCCAATCCTCTTTATGATGGTATTACCTATTATCGGCTCAAATATGGTATGAAAGATGGATCGATGACTAAATATTCCGAAGTAGTGGCAGTTCAAGTACACGACCCGGTTTACAATTCGGTGGTGGTTCAACCTAATCCTGTCCATGATATACTAAAAGTTAAATTTGACGCTGATGAAGCAGGATATGCGCTTTTTCAACTGATTGATATTACCGGGAAAACGCATCAAGAATATCAACAAACTGTCTATCAAGGTAGAAACAGTAATCAATTTTTGTTGTCCTCTCTGCCCAAAGGGGTTTACTACCTACAAGTCTACATAGGGACCAAAAGTTATCGTCGAAAGTTTATTAAAAGTTAGTATTTTAATCCGAAAAAACCCGTTTTACTAAGTAAAACGGGTTTTTTTTTAGCAAAACAAGCAATGGTTTATTTACGAAGGTTTTTTTAATACAAACCTTAATCCAAATCGAATTTTATTAGATATAATTTATACATTAAGGAGTTATTTATTACGGAATTATATTTTTGATACGTTTTTAAATATATAGTTATTACATATTGTTAATATTACCGTCAAAAATTCAGTAGAATAGTGTTAATTATATTTTTTATCAATTAAATTATCTGAATTATAATTAGATTGTTTTTATTTTAGATACCATTAAATTCAATTGGATGCTTTATTACTTCTTTTTGATCGCTTTTATTTTTCAATCATTTGTATTTGCACAGCCACAACACTTTTCTGTTGAATTTAAGTCGAATAGCACAGATGTACTAAAGCATGCCCTATCCGGAGGCCTGACCAATCCTCAGTATTCGGCCATTGATTTAGATGGAGATAATATCAAAGATTTGGTCTATTTTGACCGTCAAGGTGGTGTCGTTGTTCCATTTATTAATCAAGGCAGTCCTAACACAACAGACTATCAGTTTGCCCCCGAATATCGCTATCGTTTTCCTAGGCTCCAAAATTGGATGCTTTTAAGAGATTATAATTGTGACCAAATAACCGATTTATTTGCTTATAAATACGATACACAAACAGGAAAGGTGAGTATTACGGTCTACAAAGCGAGTAGAGATGCTCAACAAAAGATTCTATTTAGCCCCGCGATTAATATCATAGAATACCGATTAAAAGGAGGCAATGATTATTATAATCTTTTTAATTCTACGGTGGATTTACCTGCAGTTGACGATATTGACGGGGATGGGGACATAGATATATTGAATTTTAATAATTCTGGAGGATACATTGAAATGTTTAAAAATACTTCAGTCGAAGAAGGCTACGGCTGCGATAGTTTGCATTATATCTTTAACGATAATTGTTGGGGTAGAATCTACGAAAGTGGTGTTTCAGAATTTATTGATTTAAGTCCACATATCGATAGCTGCCCTCGTTATCCTAATTGGACTCCTGTCAAATCGGGACCTAGGCATGCAGGGTCTACCTTATTAACGATAGATATGGATAACGATGGGGATAAAGAACTATTTTTGGGGGATTTATCGTTCAAAAACGTCAACAAACTCTACAATAATGGTAACGCTGATACCGCACATTTATCCACTCAAGAAATCTTTTTTCCCCAAAATTCAGTAAATGTCAACATCGATATTTTTCCAGCAGCTTTTCATTTAGATGTCAATAATGATGGTCGACGCGATTTTTTGGCGGCGCCAAACATCGAAGGTAGCGCAGAAGATGACCAAACTTGGTATTACCAAAATACAGGGACGGATGCTTTTCCGTTGTTTAACTATCAACAAAACAATTTCTTGGTCGAGGATATGATTGATCTTGGGAAAGGTTGCTTTCCGGCTTTAGTTGATTTTAATGCCGATGGTCTTAAAGATATTGTGCTCGGAAATAACAAACAATTCATCAATCCATTTTTGGCTCAAAGTTACCTGCAATTGTATCAAAATGTAGGAACTGCAACGGTACCGGTTTATCAATTAGTGGATACCGATTTTGCCAATGTACAACAATACAACCAAAAACGCCTGGTGCCTAGCTTTGGAGATTTGGATGGGGACGGAGATCAAGATTTGATAATTGGATTGGAAAATGGTCAGCTATTTTATCTGTTAAATAGTGGTTCTGCAATAGCGCCTAATTATACGAATTTAGTGGCCAATTATGCCGGTATCGATGTAGGGTCGCATGCTAGTCCGCAATTGGTAGATGTTGACAGAGATGGTGATTTGGATTTACTTATCGGAGAACGCAATGGAAATACTAATTATTTTGAAAACACCGGCACGCTTACTGCAGCAGTATTTTCGGCTACTGCCGATACCGAAACCTTTGGGTTTGTTGATGCCAAGCTACCCGGAACAATAGAAGGGAATTCAGCCCCTCAATTAATAGATATTAACGGAAATTATCATTTCTTTGTCGGAAATGAACAGGGGCAAGTTTGGCAATACCATCAGGTTGATTCCAATTTGTTTGGGGCATTCCAACCACTAGTTTCTGTTTTGGATAGTATTGATGTAGGAGAAGAATCGGTTTTGGCAATAGGACAACTAAACAACGATGAGGCACTAGAAATACTTGTTGGGAACAAACGTGGGGGATTAGAAATGTATTCAGCGTCGCCTATTGTATCGACTCAATCCATTCAGCAAGCGTCTTTCGACGTTCGTGTAGGGCCTAACCCTTGTCAGGATTTTATTCAATATAGTTTACAAAATCCGCCGCAAGAAGCACATTATTGGGAATTACACGATTTGTTAGGGCGCAAATTATGGTCTTCGTCGGTACAAACACAATCGCAGGGATACCTAGATATCCGGGCTTTTGCAGCAGGCACTTATGTCTTGAGTTTGCACCTAAAAAATCAAATGAATAGCTTTAAAATTATAAAATTATAAATACCACATTTTACAAAAATTTAGATATGTCTTTTTTAGTTTTCTTTTTCTGTTTTTGCACTTATTTAGTTCAAGCACAATATGTGCCGATGTCCATACCTTTAACCGAAAATGCCAACAATTTTGACCTAGCTTGGGCAGGTGGTTTAAATTTGCCTCAATATTCAGAAATTGATCTTAATAACGATGGTATTATGGATTTGATAGCCTACGACCGGGAAGGAGATGTTGCCTCTACTTTTATTAATGGTGGGGCAAGCGGTCTTGTTGATTATGAATATGCCCCTGAGTATATGCATCGAATTCCAAAAGAAGCCCTTAATTTTATGTTGTTTAGGGATTATAATTGCGATGGTGTTCAAGATATATTTGGCATGTATGTAGTATTTGGTCAAGGCGTTGGTGTAGCGGTTTGGCAAGGTAGTTATGATGCGAACGATACGATTCAATTTAGCCTTGTAACACCCAAATTAGAATACGCCCAAGGCTTTGGGCCAAATTATAAAATGTTTGTATACAATACAGATTTGCCCTCAATTGACGATATTGATGGCGATGGTGATTTAGATATTTTAGGGTTTACGCTTGATTTTACTTTCCCTCAAAATATTTTTTGGTACAAAAACACCTCGGTTGAAGATGGATTTGGTTGTGATTCATTGCATTTTATTTTGGAAAATCAATGTTGGGGTCAAATACAAGAAACCGGTGATAGTTCAAAAGTTAATTTTAGTCCCTCGACAGACAGTTGTATCAACAATCCATGGTATATGGAAGCCGTTGGGAACAATTTTGAGCGTAACGGAGGAAGAAATCCGAGGCATATCGGAGCCAATATTACCACAATTGATGTCGATGGAGATTCGATTAAAGAACTGTTTTTGGGTGGCGTAACGTTCAACAATCTCAACAAAGTTTCTGGTATTGAAATTAACGATACCCTGTTGATGGGGCAACAAGATATTTATTTTCCTTCTTACGATAAACCGGTCGACCTCTATACCTTTGTTGCTACCTTCTTTTTAGATGTGAATAATGATGGATTAACCGATATGTTGGTTTGTCCCTCCGAAACAGGTGTTGGAGAAGCGATGATGGATACGGTTAGTTGGTACTATCAAAACATCGGAACGAACAGCAATATGAATTTCAGCTACCAACAAAATGATTTTTTAGTAGGAGAGATGTTGGATGTTGGAATGCGTGCTTTCCCGGCGGTTTTTGATCACAATGCAGATGGGCTAAACGATATTCTTATAGGAGGTTTTGGGCGTCCACAATACGGTGGAGGATTTGAGTATGGAATGGCATTGCTTCAAAACACAGGTACGCTTACGGCCCCTGCTTTCGAAGTGGTATCAAGAGATTATGCTGGTCTTAGCGCTTTGTTTTTAAATGGATTGCACCCTACTTTTGGTGATATCGATGCCGATGGTGACTTAGATATGTTTTGTGGGGCACAAGATGGGTCAATTGTATATTTAGAAAACACAGCCGGTGCCAATAATCAGGCCACTTGGGCACCTGCAAACTTAAACTACAAAGCGATAGACGTAGGAGATGCCTCGGCTCCTTTTTTAGTTGATTTGGATCGCGACAACGACCTTGATCTATTGGTGGGGCAGTATTCCGGTACCGTTCACTATTTCGAAAATGGAGGTAGTGCCACCAATCCTAGTTTTAGTAATATTCCCGTTAGCACCAATTTAGGAGGATATTCTTTACAAGCAGCAGGAAGTCGAAACGCAATGCCCTTTGTACACGACAACAATGGAGCCTACGAAATGTATATTGGTCATCAAACCGGCAATATCATACACCTTGGAAACATCGATAATGATATATTGGGTGTTTACGATACCCTTTCTGAAAATTTCAAAGGATTTTATCAGGGCAAATATACCGATATTGCCCTAACCGACTTGGATAATGATGGTAAAATGGATTATATTTTGGGTACCGGTAGAGGGGGCTTGATGGTCATGACAGAATTAGACACTCTCACCGCTAGTAGTTTGGTCGATTTTCCTAGTTTTGAAGCAGCGATTGTTCCCAATCCTATAGATAATAAATTGCGTATTAAAGTCAACCAATCTTTCGATCATCTCCGCCTCAAAATCAGCAATGCGCTTGGGCAGGTACTACTAAGTAAAGGCCTGTATGCTACCGATACCTGGATCGAATTGCCAGCTATGAATTTGGCAAAAGGGGTTTATTATATAGAATTGATAACAGAAAAAGAACGCAAGACCTTGAGTTTTGTTAAAAAATAATTCGCACTTAATTCAAAAATGCCGCGCTGAAAGGACCGAGTTTTAATTGGCTTGACTCAAAAGGGTGTTTTTGTTTACCAACCCGAAAAAGCTTGGTTAAAAACATCGTTCAGAATTTGATCGTAAATATCTTGTATCAAGGCCTCTTCGACAGATGCCAAATCCTCTTCGGATGAAAAATTAGCAAACCTCGAAAATTTTTGACTCCAATCTTTGCTTCCGTCTTTTATTTTGTTGTTTTTGAAGACCACTTGTATATTAATTGTCAAACGCTGAAATGCCACGGTTTGATCGGGCTGAGGAGCGAGGGCTTTTATAGTATAAGCGCTTAAATATCCGTTAAAATCAAGATCTCCTTCTTCGCTTTGATAAGCAAGACGGGTATTGTTGATGATTTTATCTTTTAGTAATTCCGAAAAAGTTTGGCCACTATTGGGCGGAGCATTTTCTGCTTTAACGTCAAACTGCTGTAAAGAAAAAGTTTTGAGTACAGAATAATCTATACCTGCATTGATAAAACTAACGGTACAACTTTGAACAGTCATACAGAGGAAAACAAAAATAAAGAATAGGTTTTTTGGCATCATGCTATATATCTTTTATTTTGGCACTAAAGTACAAAAAATTATAGATTAACTCTTTTATTAAGCCTTACTAAGATGAGTTTAACGATTACATTAATTCAATCCGATTTAGTTTGGGAAGACAAAGCCGCCAATTTAGCACAGTTCGAACAAAAACTTGCCGATGTCATGGATAGTGATATTGTCGTATTGCCCGAAATGTTTACTACAGGTTTTACGATGAATACGAGTCTTGCTGAAACGATGCAAGGCCCTACGGTAAAGTGGATGCTTAAAATGGCCAAAAAGATCAATAGTGTAATCTGTGGGACAATTATCTTAGAGGAAGCGCAGGTGTATTATAATCGGCTGTTGTGGGTACAACCTAATCAGACCATTCAGCATTACGACAAAAAACATCTTTTTTCAATGGCTGGAGAAGATCAACATTTCGTGGCAGGCCACAATAAACGAATACTAG
>CAJQQM010000232.1 GCA_905480485.1 uncultured Aureispira sp. | reverse complement strand
ATGGTCTTTGTATGTAGCTAAAGAGGCCCTCAAACACAGTGGTTATTATAACAGCGAGGCTGCACTCGAAAAATGTGGTCTAATTTTGGGTAATTTATCGTTTCCTACAGCCTCTTCGCACAAACATATGGCCTCTATCTACACAGATACTGCAGAAAAGGCGTTACAAGAATTGTTGAAAGACAAAAACTTTAGCATTCAAGCACATAAATCCTCTAGTCCGGACAACGAAATGCTAAGTGGACCACCGGCTGCTATGGTCGCTAAAGCTTTGGGTTTAGGCGGAGAACATTATGCACTAGATGCCGCTTGTGCCACCTCTCTCTATGCAATAAAATTGGCCTGCGATGATTTGATGACTGGAAAATCTAATTTGATGCTAGCGGGTGCTGTATGCGCTTCGGATCAATTATTTATACATATGGGTTTTTCGATCTTTCATGCCTATGCACCTCATCATCAGAAATTTGCACCACTTGATTCCAAATCCGGTGGCTTAGTATCTTCTGAAGGGGCGGGTATCGTTGTACTAAAACGTTTAGAAGATGCACAGTGGGACGGTGACAAAATACTTGGTGTGATAGGTGGTATTGGTTTGTCTAACGATGGTAAAGGTAAGTTTTTATTGAGCCCTAATCCCAAAGGTCAAAAATTGGCCTTTGAACGAGCTTATCAACTAGAAGATGTACTTCCACAAAATACAAGCTATCTTGAATGCCATGCTACCGGAACGCCCCTTGGAGATGTAACAGAACTCAATTCGATTTCTGATTTTTTCAAAGAACATAATACGGCTCCTTTGTTGGGTTCTGTCAAATCCAATATGGGGCACTTACTTACGGCTGCAGGGATGACAGGCCTATTTAAAGTATTATTATCAATGGAGAAGGGATACATCCCGCCAAATGTAAATCTAGAAAAAGCCGTACAGACCGAAAATCAGTTTATAAAAGACGAGCACATAATAACAAGGGCTACACCTTGGAAGGGTCAGCAAGCGGGAATAAATTCCTTTGGTTTTGGGGGCACAAATGCGCACATGGTAGTTCAGGCCTATAATCACAAAAAAGCCAAACCTACCGATAACATACAACTAGAAGCTATGTCGATTGTTGGTATGGAAGCCTATTTTGGAGACTGTACTAATTTAGAAGACTTTTACGCAAGTATTTACAACGGTCATCAACATTTTAGACCCCTACCACCACAAAGATGGAAAGGATTTGATGCTAATACTTCGTTATTGAAGGCTTATGGTTTTGAAAATGGTTGTGCTCCAAAGGGAGCTTATATCGAAAACTTTGAAATTGATTTATTACGCTACAAAATTCAACCTACTGAAGCAGAAACCCTAGAACCGCAGCAAGCCTTGATTTTGAATGTTGCGGATAAAGCATTAAAAGATGCCGGTATTCAAGAAGGTCAAAATATAGCAGTACTAATTGCTATGGAATCGGAAATGGCGATTCATCATTATTTAGCTCGTTGGGATAGTGTATGGCAAGTTTCTGAAGCAATTAAAAAAAGTGAGATAATTCTGGATGAGGAAAAATCTAAAGAGATTGAGGAAATATGTAAAAATGGTTTATATTTTAGAAAAGGAAGTCAAACCCCCAGCCAACACACCAGTTTTGTAGGCAATATAATGGCTAGTAGAATTGCAGCATTATGGGATTTTTCAGGACCTGCTTTTACGGTGTCTTGTGGTGAAAACTCCGTCAACAAAGCACTTGGAATAGCGCAAAACCTACTTTCTTTAGGAGAAGTAGATGCTGTAGTCGTAGGAGGCGTTGATTTTAGTGGTGGCTTAGAACATGTATTTCTACACCATCAAAAAGAGGCAATCAACAATAACGACGCCCCAAGTATTAGCCTAAACAAAAACGATACAGGTTGGTTAGTGGGCGAAGGCGCAGGGGCTATCGTTTTGAAACGAAAAAAAGATAGTATACAGCAAAAAGTGTATGCGAGCATAGAATCTATTAACGATCAGAGCCAACATCTAGATGTTGGCTATCAGGAATTGGTAGCTAGCGGATTTCAACAAGAAGATGCTGAGGAACTGCATCATCTTTTACATACGCAGCAAGAGCAATCGGTGGCATTAGGCTCGGTTAAAGCAACAATTGGTAACACACATGCTGCATCAGGCATTGCAAGCATTATCAAAACGGCTTTGTGTATTCACCACCGATTTATTCCAGCTATTCCCAATTGGGAGGCACCAAAACAGGCCGATGCATTCAAAAAAACTAAATATTATTTCCCTCGCGTATCCAAACCTTGGCTGCTGTATCAAGGTCAAGATAGTAGAAAGGCAGCCGTTAATTTACCCGGCGGTGGGCATTTATTATTAAAAGAATCTGAGCAATATCATCCTAAAGAAAGCCCTTTGATCAACGGTCGATTTGCCAATTTAATTCTACTATCTGCCGATCGATATGTCGACTTAGAACAACAAATTTTAACGCTAAAAGAACAACTAGATTCGACACAATCCTTAGGGGCAATAGCTAGCCATCATTTTAATATTTTTAGGCAAAAAAAAGGACATTATTGCCTGTCACTTGTCGCCAAGTCGAAACAGCAACTAAAACAAGAAATCGGCTTTTTTATGGCCAAACTAGAAAGCTGTATCCAACAAAAAAGTACGATCAAAACACCAAATGGATCATATTTTACGGCTAATCCATTGGCCAAGAAAGGAAAGGTAGCCTTTGTATATCCTGGTTCGGCAGCAGCTTATGAACAAATGGGTAAAGATATTTTTCAATTATTCCCTCAATTACATACGCACTTCGAAGCCAAAGTACCGGATATGGCCGAATTTGTTGGAGCCAAATATTTATATCCGAATACACAAACTAAGCAAGACAAAAAAGCTAGTATACATCAAGATGCTATTGCCATGATGACCGCCGGCGTATTTTCTTCAGCCATTTATACGCATATCCTGCGTACCTACTTTAAATTAAATCCCGAACTAGCCTTTGGTTACAGTATGGGCGAATCTGCAAGTATGTGGTATGCCAACGAAATATGGTCGTCAAAACACACCGAATTATTTAGAAATTCCCCTTTGTTTCAAGAGCAATTTTCTGGTCGTTTAGAACTTTTGGCCAAACACTGGAATATTAGCGCAGAAGAAGCGCAACAAAATTGGACGAGTTTAATCCTAATTGCTCAACAAAAAGAAGTTGAAGAGCAAGTAAAAAAGCACGAACGCGTCTATGTATCATTTATAAACACTGCACAAGAAATTATTATTTCGGGTGATAAACAATCCTGCAAGGCAGTAGTTAAAGCCTTGCAATGCCCTTCTATAGAAGTTCCTTTTCAGAATATCATACACCACGATTTTTGCCGTACAGCAGATAAAGAATTGGTGGAGATGCATCAATTTCCGATAGAAGCGTATCCCGAAACTACTTTTTATTCCAGTATTAGTCAACAAAAAATTACTTTAGACAGTGCAACTATCGCCCGAAACTCAGCAGA
>CAJQQM010000231.1 GCA_905480485.1 uncultured Aureispira sp. | reverse complement strand
GGTAAAAACGACATTTTTGGTAAATGCTGTATTAGATTTCTCTTACATAACAGCTGGTTTTTTGCTCAGAGAAATGGCCAATAACCCCAAACATCTTCAAAATAAAGATCGTTTTCAGGGTTTTGGAAACTCGTTTATTGTGCAAGGTACATGGTTGCTATTGTTCGATTTTATCGAATTTGGATTACAGACTGCTAATGGAAAAAAATTAAATCATCATTGGAAAAAATTAACGGTCTCTACTCAGGGAATGGGCATAAAAGTACGTTATAACTTTGCTTCACCCCCCCCTCCTCTACGTATTTGATTCATTAAGATTGCGAATCGATAAACTGCTATGAAGAAAGTTTTAATGTGGGTTGTACTTTCAATATTATGTATCTATCATTATTAGAAGGGGCCATGATGACAAGTAATAAAACAATGCTTTAGCTTAACAGTACCCAAATAGTATAGCCCACTACAATAACAAGGAGTATGGTCGCTTGCCATTTATCTATCAAGTAAAACTTCTGCCCCTCCTTGACGGATCCTTTGGTGCCGGTAAACAAGAAAAGAAACAACAAGGCCGTTGAAAAGAGTAAAAAATAGAGATCGAAATTTGATGCTAAATCGTAGTGGATGATTTCGGGCGATACAGAAGCACTTACCCCTAATACCAATAGAATATTAAATATATTGGACCCTATTACATTACCAATAGCGATATCGGAGTTCTTTTTGAATGCTGCAACAACCGATGTCATTAACTCAGGCAATGAAGTACCAATAGCCACCACTGTTAATCCGATTACACGCTCTGAAAGTTGAGCCATTTCTGCTATAATTTTAGCGTTTTCTACAATCAGTCCTCCTCCAAAATAAAGACCAATACCACCTATTACGATTAAAAGGGTAGATTTTGGAATAGGCATCGATTCTACGGCCTCTAGCTGCCCTTCTTCATTAGTTTTAGATTTATTGGACTTTTTGACATCATAGGCGATATACAAAAAGAATAAAAAGAACAAAGACAACATGATAATACCGTCGACATGGGACAGAAAGTTGTCAGAACTGCCGAATAGTGTATCATTGGCCAATAAAAAAAGAAGTAAAATAATCGCCACCGAAAAAGGAAATTCTTTTTGTAAGGTTGTTTTACTTACGACGAGTGGATAAATTATACCAGAAGCACCCAATATTAAACAGGTATTATAAATATTAGAGCCAATAATATTGCCCAGAATCATATCATTTGCCCCTTTAAAGGCAGCATCTAAATTGACGACTAATTCTGGCAAAGAGGTACCGAAAGAAACAATGGTTAATCCGATAATCATATCAGATATATTAAATTTCTTGGCAAGTGCTGAAGCACCGTCTACTAGAAAATCGGCTCCTTTCACTAAAATTATGAATCCAAATATAAGTAAGGCCAATGCTTTGACGAGTACCATTAGTAAGTATATTTACAAGGTTGTTTAATGAAACTTAAAGGTAGTTAATATTTTAAGGAAATTATTTAATCTTCCTCGAAAAGCGTCCAATTATAGTTGGAATAATTCCCGCCTTTTTGTAAGCAATATACGATAGTACAATCTCAAAAGACAATAAACCAATTAAGGAAGCAATAGCTGCCCCTTCTATTGCAAAAGTAGGAATCAAAATAGTATGCCCCAAAAATGTTATTAGCACACTAAAACAGAGTGCTATTGCTGCTTCTTTTTCAAAATCGATCATCATCAGTAAATAATTTACCGGGCCAAAAAAGACATGTATTAATTTGGCTAGGCACATAATAATTAATACGGTATAACCTGCCTTGAAATTTTCGCCAAAAAGCATTAGAAAATACTCGCCCCCAAACATTAACAAAAACAAAATAATACTGACAACAAAGAAAGCTAAACGCGTGGTCTTCGTAAAAAAAGATTGTAGTTTTTGTTGCTTTTTATTCGCATAAAGCTGTGCATACATAGGGGCTGTTACTGTATACAAAACAACGAACGGAATCAGTGCTAAATCTGATAACTTTAATGCAGCATTATAATGTGCGATAGAGGCATCCCCTACTTGATATAGCCCAAGAAATACAATATCAATTCTCGTATTAACAATATACAAAACCGACATTAACGCAAAATAGCGACAGGAAGAAAACCAAGCTTTTTGCTCCAATTCAATACCCTTATCTGTTAAAAATAAGCGGCTAAATCTAAGCATTAAAAATAATGCAGCAATAGCAGCAGCAACGAAAGAAAGACAGCGTGCAACGACCGCTTGTTTGTCTGTGAGCTGGCAATCAAAAATGCAATAGAATAAAACCAAAAGGATAAAAAAAGAGAAGGGTTGCACAAATTTTTCGGCAAATTGCCCCCATCCAAAATGATGTAAGGATCTTAAGATAGCTTGATTGATGTGCATCAGAACAAATAAAGGAACCACCCATATCGCCCATTGGAAATAATTGACATAGCGATATAGTCCAAGACTAGGCAGTACATATATTAGGAAAAGAAATGTCAGCCCTATAGTAAGACCCAAAAGTAGCCCAAAAAGATTGGACCATGCAACAAGGCCTTTAATCTTGCTTGTCGCTTTTTGCTGCTTGTATACGGGTAATTTTTTTAAAACAAGATCGTCTAATCCAAAAGTAGCTAAAACACTCAAAATTGCAATCCATGTAAAAACGGTTGTATATACACCAAAGCCCTCATCTCCGGTAACGCGTGCTATAAAAAGCGAAGTGATAAAGGTAAGCAATGCAATACATGCTTGCATAAAAACTGATTTATAAGCCCCGCTTATAAAATAGTTGCGCACTTTCTCATCCAAGTCTTTTCCTAAAAGACGGTGCAACAGACTACGTATGTATTGCTGTAAAAAGTTCATAGACTAAAAATAAAAAAGTCATTCCGAAATGTATCGAAATGACTTTAATTATATCGCAAAAGAAAAATTTATTCTTCTTCTTGGTTATTTTCAGGAGTATCCACCACTGCATCTTCATCATCTGTTGATTCAGTTGTAGCCTCAGTATTTGGAGTTGTATCATTTGAAGACTTCCTTCTTCTACTTCTACGCGTACGTTTGCGTGATGAAGTTTTAGTTTCTAAAGCATCCGTGTTGTAATCAACAAACTCTATAATACACATCTCAGCAGCATCTTTTTCACGGAAACCGGTACGTAAAATACGAACATATCCACCTGGACGATCTGCAATTTTCATAGCGATTTCACCGAATAAAGTTTTAACAGCTTCTTTATTTTGAAGATAACTGAAAACAATACGTCTGTGGTGCGTAGCATCTTTAATTTTCTCTTCCGTTGTCGTTTTTCTGGCACGTGTAATTAGCGGCTCTATAAACTGACGCAAAGCCTTAGCTTTTGCAAGAGTAGTATTGATGCGTTTGTGCTCAATTAAAGAAATTGCCATATTCGTAAGCATGGCTTTTCTATGCGCTTTTTTACGACTTAAGTGGTTGAATTTTTTACCGTGTCTCATGTTAAAAATGAATTATCATCGCAGCACGTACTCCTAAATATGTTTCCGTAACTGCAGTCTATAAAAAAAATTATTATTCTTCGTCTAATTTGTATTTTGATAAATCCATACCAAAGGATAGATTCTTCATAACAAGTAACTCCTCAATCTCAACTAAAGATTTTTTACCAAAGTTACGGAATTTAAGTAACTCGTGTGTTTCGTAATGAACTAAGTCAGATAGAGAATTAATCTTAGCTGCTTTTAGGCAGTTGTAAGCACGTACTGACAAATCCAAATCCTCTAATGAAGTTTTGAGTAGTTTTCTCATGTGCAAAATATGTTCATCTACGATGTTATCTTCTTTTCTAGAATCATCATCGAAGGTGATATTTTCATCAGAGATTAACATCAAATGCTGAATCAATATTTTAGAAGCTTCCTTGATGGCATATTCAGGATGAATTGTTCCATCTGTCTTAATATCGACAACTAACTTTTCGTAATCCGTATGCTGACCTACACGGCTTGGTGACACCGCGTAACGTACATTTTTGATGGGCGTGTAGATGGCATCAATTGGAATAAAACCAATAGGTGCATCTTTCGGTAGATTTTCTTCAGCCGAAACGTACCCTCTACCCTTAGAAACATTCAACTCTACTTCTAAAGTAACAGAAGGTTCTAGGTTACAGATAACTAAATCAGGATTAGTGATATCAAAAACATTTGTTGCTTCTCCAATATCCCCAGCTGTAAAAACTTCTTTGCCAGAAACAGTGACGTAAATTTTTTCGTCTTCCTCTACATCATCATCATCAAGTAAGTATTTTAAACATACCTGCTTAAGATTAAGGATGACATCGACAACATCTTCAACAACGCCTTCTATTGAAGAAAACTCGTGGTCGACGCCACGAATTCTAACGGCAGTAATTGCATGTCCTTCTAAAGAAGACAACAGAACTCTGCGTAAAGAATTACCCATAGTCTGACCAAAGCCAGGCTCAAGCGGTTTAAATTCAAATTTACCATCAAAATCATCTGCTTTTTTAAGTAGAATTTTGTCTGGTTTCTGAAAGTTTAATAAACTCATAAGATTAGTATCTAAAGGTTGATAAGTTCTAATTAAATATCTACAGCCTTAACGATATATAGGACTTCTCTTAGGAAGTCCTAAATATCATTCATTTCATGTATTATGAAATAAATTATTTCGAATAAAGCTCAACAATCAACTGTTCGTTGATTCTTTCTGGAATTTGATCTCTAGTAGGGTTCTGTATGTAAGTTCCTTCCATTTTAGATTCGTTCCATTCCAACCATGGGAATTTTTTCACATCTTGAGCATTAGAACCTATCGATTCTAGGATTACGTTCATACCCTGAGACTTACCTCTTACGGTTACAACATCCCCTGCTTTGAGAGTACAAGATGGTATATTGGTAACGATACCATTAACAGCGATATGCTTGTGAGAAACCAATTGCCTAGCAGCACTTCTTGTAGGCGCAATACCTAAACGATAAACGGTGTTGTCTAATCTAGCCTCTAAAAGTTGGAATAGATTTTCACCAGTCACACCTGATTGTCTACTAGCTTTTTGGAACATCTTGCGAAACTGACGCTCTAATACACCATAAGTGTACTTAGCTTTCTGCTTTTCCATTAGCTGAATTGCATAGTCAGATTTTTGCTTACGACGTTTTGAAGGCCCATGTTGTCCGGGTCCGTACTTTTTCTTTTCAAAAACTTTATCATATCCAAAGATTGCTTCTCCTAATGATCTAGCTTTCTTGGTTTTTGGTCCTGTATACCTTGCCATTTGTTATTAACATTTAAAATTGAATTTTACAGCACGTAAAATATCAATTGATTATACTCTACGTTTTTTAGGTGGGCGACATCCGTTGTGGGGCATCGGTGTTACATCAAGTATTGTTAATACTTTGATACCCGCGGCATCAATTGCACGAATTGCTGCTTCACGTCCTGCACCAGGCCCTTTAACATACACTGTTACACTTCTTAGACCACAATCATATGCTTCTTTCGCTGCATCGGTAGCAGCGATCTGAGCAGCATAGGGAGTATTCTTTTTAGAACCTCTAAACCCAGCTTTACCAGCTGAAGCCCAAGAAATGGTCTGACCTGCATTGTTAGTCAGTGTAATAATGATATTGTTGAATGATGCGCGAATGTGTGCCTGTCCAAGAGACTCGACCTTTACATTCTTCTTTTTTACTTTTTTCGACTTTGCCATAACTTCTATAGTCTGAATAAATAGATTTTATTTATTATTTACCTGCTTTCTTTTTGTTCGCAACAGTCTTACGCTTCCCTTTACGAGTACGAGCGTTCGTCTGAGTTCTTTGTCCACGAAGGGGTAATCCTCTTCTGTGTCGCAAACCTCTGTAGCAAGCAATATCCATCAATCTTTTGATGTTTAATTGTATTTCTGTACGTAATTGACCTTCTATAACATAAGTGTCACCTAGAATGTGTCGGATACTTTTTATGTTATCGTCGGTCCATTCTCTAACCTTAATGTCGTGATCAATATTTGCTTCGGAAAGAATATTCTTAGCTGATGTAGAACCTATTCCGAAGATATATGTTAGTCCAATTACACCTCTTTTGTTCTTGGGTAAATCCACCCCTGCAATACGAGCCATATCTAAAATTAAAATTTAAACTTGTATTAATTATCCCTGACGTTGCTTGAACTTAGGATTTTTTTTATTTATAATGTACAATTTTCCTTTTCGGCGAACGATTTTACAATCGTTTGAGCGTTTTTTAACCGATGGTCTTACTTTCATGATACTTTGTATTAAAATTAATTATTTATATCGATAAATGATACGGCCCCTAGTCAAATCATAAGGCGACATTTCAACAGCGACCTTATCCCCTGGAAGAATTCTAATGTAGTTCATTCTCATTTTACCAGAAATTGTAGCAACAATAATATGCTCGTTTTCTAGTTGAACTCTAAACATTGCATTTGACAATGCTTCAGTAATTGTTCCGTCTTGTTTGATAAGTTCTTGCTTTGCCATAGATTTACTTTTCGGACTGCAAATATCAGAATATTTATTTAATTAACCTAATTTATTAATAAAATTCGTTATTTATAATTGTAATTCAACACTATACCACAGAGTCTGTCTCTGTTGTTGAGGTTCTTGAACGTTTTTTGATGTTACGAACATCGTAACCATGCATCGACATGTGACTGTCAATTTGCTGTATTGTATCTAATACTACAGCAACTAAAATCAGAAGTGATGTACCTCCATAAAAAATAGCAAAAGCTGTATTAGATGTTATGGTTGCTGCAGCTATACCCGGTATAATTGAAATAAAGCCTAAAGCTATAGAACCTGGTAAAGTTACTAATGTAGTTACATCATCAATATACTCTGCTGTATCGTTACCTTGTTTGACACCTGGTATAAAAGCATTCTGTCTTTTAAGGTGATCAGCATATTGTTGTGGATTCACGATTAATGCAGTATATACATAAGTGAAGACAACCACTAGAATAAAGAATACAATATTATAAGGGATAGAGGTAAAATCTGCCATCTGCGCCCAAAAACCACTGTCGCTTCCTAAACCGGTAGCTACTGCACCAGGAACGAACATTAGGGCCTGTGCAAAGATAATCGGCATTACACCAGCTGCATTCAACTTGATCGGTAAATAGTCTCTATCATTACCCAATCCGCTCAAATTCGATTTTCCAATCATATGCTTTGCAAACTGTATTTTAATCTTTCTTACTGCTTGAACCAAGGCTACACTTGCCATTACAACTCCAACAAATAGCGCCATCTCCAAGACAAAAATGATAAGATTATCTAATTTAAGGTAGAACTCTTGAACAAAAGCACCTGGTAATGCTGCAATAATACCTGCCGTAATTAATAAAGAAATACCATTACCAACTCCTTTGTCGGTTATACGTTCACCCAACCACATACAAAAGATAGTACCTGCAGTAAGGATGATTATATTGGACAACCAAAATACAGTCGGAGGAATTTCAGGAAGAATAACACCTTGTTGAGAATTCAAATAAGTTAGGTATGCTGAACCTTGAACGATGGTAATTGCAATGGTAATTACACGGGTAATTTGATTTATTTTACGCTGCCCGTTTTCACCGTCTTTTTGTAATTTCTGGAAATATGGGACGGCGAAACCGAGTAATTGAACAATAATGGATGCAGATATGTAAGGCATGATACCTAGGGCAAACACAGCAGCTTTGAAAAAAGAACCACCTGTAAACATGTCTAACATACCCATCATACCACCTGTAGAACCGATCGCAGCATTCAATGCATTAGAATCAATTCCTGGCAAAATAACGAAGCTACCAAAACGATAAACTGCAAGAAATCCAAGCGTAATGAGCAAACGATTTCTCAAGTCTTCAATTTTCCAAATAGCTTGTAACTTATTTATTAAACCATTCATTATTGTGAAATATTATTAGATGAAAAGCCTATCATTGATGCGGCTAATAACTTTTTTTCTTAAAGCGTTACAACTGAACCACCCAATGTTTCAATCTGAGATTTAGCCTCATCAGAAATTTTGTGCGCTTCGATTGTTAATTTTGTAGAAATTTGCCCTTCAGCAACAACATGTACCATGTCATTTTCTGAAACATTCGACAAGTGCTTAACTAACAAAGCATGATTAACATGATCAACTTTTTCAGTATGTGCAACACCTTGTACGGCACTTAGTTTGATTTCTACAAAAGCTTTACCACCTGCAGCTACAATTGCAGCTTTTGCGGCCTCAGAAAAACGAACTGCTGTAACCTCAAGTGCTTTTGTTAAAGTACCGTTTCCAAGAACTTTAAAAGCTTTTGAAGCCGAAACAACACCTAGGTCCGCTAACATCGCTGGATTAACCTCTGTTAAATTATGCTTAGCAGCGTAGTGTTCTAATTGAGAAAGATTAAGCGCTTTGTATTCAGAAGGTCTTGACGACTGATACCTGCGATGTGTGTTTTTGAAACCACGCTTAGGAACTAATTTCTGTAAAGGCATCTGACCTCCTTGAAATTCTCTTTTGTTAGAGTATCCTGAACGTGACTTAGCCCCTTTGTGACCACGAGTTGCTGTACGACCTCTTCCGGAACCTACACCACGAGCAATACGTTTTTTATTTTTTACCGAACCTGATGCAGGTTTTAAATTGTTAAGTTTCATTTTATTAAAATTATTTTATTGATTCAACATCAATAATTATAATGATAAATAGACATTTAGTGCAAAAACTATGCGTTTTCTACAACGACCAAATGCTTAATTTTGTTAATCATACCTAATATTTGAGGAGTACCCTCATGCTCAACCGTCTGATTCATCTTTCTTAAACCCAATGCTTTCATTGTAGCTTTCTGAGATTTAGGACGGTCGATCGTACTTTTTACTTGGGTAACTTTTACCTTAGCCATTTTATTAATATTTAATTTAGCCATTAAAAACTTTCTCTAAAGAGATACCTCTAGCTTTGGCAACATCAATAGGTGAACGCAATTTACTAAGCGCATCTACAGTTGCTTTCAAAACGTTATGTGGATTAGAACTTCCAATAGACTTGGCCAATACATTCTGTACACCAGCCATCTCTAATACAGCTCTCATAGTTCCCCCTGCAATAACCCCTGTACCATCAGCAGCAGGAATAATTAACACTTTACCAGCACCAAACTTACCGTTTTGTGTGTGAGGGATAGTACCTTTATAAATAGGAACTTTAATCAAACTCTTCTTAGCATCTTCAGTAGCTTTGGTAATAGCAGCAGCAACTTCACGCGCTTTTCCTAGTCCATAACCAACAGTTCCATTACCGTCGCCTACTACAACAAGTGCAGCAAAACTAAACGTACGACCACCTTTGGTTACTTTAGCAACTCTATTTAAAGAGACTAATTTATCTTTCAATTCTGATTCAGAGGACTTAACTCTGTTATTTTTTTTCTTTGCCATTTTTACAAGATTTAGAATTGTAACAATTCGTTGGTTCCATCTTCTTTACGTTCACCACGAGCTCCGTCAGCTAACGCCTTGATTCTTCCATGATAAATATATCCACTTCTATCAAAAACAACGGTAGTAATACCATTTTTCATTGCTTTATCAGCAATCAGCTTACCGACAGCTTTTGCTTGATCTAATTTAGACCCTTGTTCTACTTCTTTGGAAGAAGCAGCAGCTAATGTAGTAGCAGAGGCATCATCTATTAGTTGAGCATAAATGCTTTTGTTGCTTCTGAAAACAGATAGTCTAGGTCTTTCTGCTGTCCCTGAGAGCGTCTTTCTGATTCTTTTATGAACCTTTTTGCGACGATTTAATGTTTTAGAACTCATGATTCTATATATCTTTTTAAGATTATTTACGAAATTATTTAGCTGCAGTCTTACCTGCTTTTCTTCTAATCTCTTCACCTTTGAAGCGAATACCTTTTCCTTTGTAAGGCTCAGGCTTGCGGAAAGATTTGATCTTTGCAGCTATTTGACCAATCATTTGCTTGTCATTACTCGTTAGCTTAACAACAGGTGGCTTACCTTTTTCGGAGATAGTCTCTACTTTTACCTCATCAGGCAAAAAGAACATTACAGGGTGAGAATAACCAAGGGCCATTTCTAACAACTGACCTCTATTGCTTGCTCTATAACCAATACCGTGCAACTCTAACTCAGCAGTATAGCCTTCTGTAACACCAATAACCATGTTATTGATTAATTGACGATACAAACCATGCATAGATTTGTGACGTTTTTGTTCAGTATTTCTTGTAACAAGGACATTATTATCTTCAACAACGACTGTTATTCCATCTGAAGCGATTACTTGATATAGCACGCCTTTAGGGCCTTTAACAGAAACAATGTTCTTGTCAACCTTTAATTCAACTCCGGCAGGAAGTGCAATCGGAGATTTTCCTATTCTTGACATCTTTGATAGATTTATTAAATTATGATTAAAGTTTGTTCTAATACAACTAATTAGTAGATGTAAAATAGAACTTCACCACCGACATTTTCTTTTCTTGCAGTTTTGTCTGTCAATACTCCTTTTGAAGTAGAAACAACCGCTGTACCTAAGCCATTGATAACGCTTGGCATATCAGAAGACTTAACATAGTGTCTAAGACCTGGTCTAGATACTCTTTTTAGTTTCTGAATGATCGGTTTTTTAGTAGTTTGATCATATTTTAAAGCGATGAGAATTTGACCCTGTTTGTTAGGAGTATCCTCAAATTTGTATTTCAAAATATAACCTTGTACATACAAGATTTCTGTGATGCTTTTTTTCATATTAGACGCCGGAATGGTAACCATTCTGTGACCGGCCATCTGCGCATTGCGGATACGTGTTAGGTAATCTGCAATAGGATCAGTAACTGCCATACTTTCCTTTTTTATCGCAATAATTATCCGTGAGATGGATGTAATTGCTGATTCAAAAATAAATTTTTTAATATCGTTATAATGATAACGATCCAGATTGAAAACAAATGATCTTTACCAACTTGCTTTTGTAACACCTGGAATGAGGCCTTTTAAAGCCATTTCTCTAAAAGTAACACGAGAAACACCAAACTGACGCATGTATCCTTTTGGACGACCAGTCAACTGACAACGATTGTGTAAACGTACACGAGAAGAATTTTTGGGAAGCTTATCCAAAGCATCATAATCACCGTTAGCTTTTAGTTCTGCACGAAGCTTAGCATATTTAGCAACCATTTTTTGGCGCTTAATTTCTCTTGCTATAATTGATTTTCTTGCCATTATATTATTGATTTTTGAAAGGAAGACCTAATAATTTGAGTAATTCTAGTGCTTCCTCATCAGTGTTTGCATTGGTTACAAAAGTGATATCCATACCAGTGATGCGTGGTATCTTATCCAGGTCAATTTCTGGAAAAATAATTTGTTCCGTTATACCAAGTGTATAATTACCTCTTCCGTCAAAACTTTTGTCATTGATACCTCTAAAGTCTCTTACACGAGGCAGAGCTACAGTAATAAGCTTTGACAAAAATTCGTACATTTCATTATTACGTAAAGTAACACGAGCGCCAATAGGCATACCTTCTCTTAGTTTGAAGTTAGATACTGACTTCTTAGCTCTTGTTTTTACAGCTTTCTGACCAGCAATAACTGTCATTTCTGCTACAGCATTATCGACTAGTTTTTTGTCAGAAGTGGCTAAACCAACACCTTGACTTAGGCAAATTTTGGTCAGCTTCGGTACTTGCATTACAGATTTGTACTGAAATTTCTCCATTAATGCAGAAACTATTTCCTCTCTGTACTTGTTCTTTAAAGTTGGTTGATATTCCATTACTATATTACCTCTTGAGTTTTCTTAGAAATACGGACTTTTTTACCATTGTCATCTCTACCGTTTTTGACGCGACTAGCTTTGCCGTCAGCATCAACTAGCATGAGATTTGAAATGTGTATAGGAGCCTCTTTTTCAACAATACCTCCCATTTGATCGGCATTAGGCTTTACGTGGCGTTTAACCATGTTTACCCCTTTTACGATAGCGCGATAATCTGCTGCTAAAACAGCCTCTACCACACCAGTGTCACCTTTACTATCTCCGGAAAGTACAACAACTGTATCTCCCTTTTTTATGTGACTTTTGATTACTTTTTTCTTTGACTTTTCCATTACTATAGTACTTCAGGTGCTAATGAAACAATTCTCATAAAATCACGATCGCGAAGCTCACGAGCAACAGGACCAAAGATACGCGTTCCGCGTGGTTCATCACTTGCAGTTAATAAAACCACTGCATTGTCATCAAACCTAATATAAGAACCGTCTTTTCTACGGATTTCTTTTTTTGTTCTAACGATAACTGCTCTTGAAACAGTACCTTTTTTGAGACCACCAGGAGATGCATCTTTTACCGTGACAACAATGATGTCACCAATTGATGCATAGCGTCTTTTGGACCCACCGAGCACTTTAATACAAAGCACTTCTTTGGCACCAGAATTATCAGCAACGCCTAGTCTACTTTCTTGTTGTATCATGACTTAATATATCTTATTTCGCGCGTTCAATAATTTCCAATAATCTCCAACGTTTACGTTTACTCAAAGGACGAGTCTCCATAATTCTAACAGTGTCACCAATGTTACAACTATTTGTTTCGTCATGAGCAATGTACTTCTTAGAGCTCTTCATGGTTTTGTTATATATCGGGTGCTTTACACGACGTTCAACATAGACAGATATTGTTTTATCCATCTTATTGCTTGAAACAACACCTACACGCTGTTTACGTAAATTTCTACTACTATCTTCCATTGCGGAAATTATTTAAATTACTTCTTAATCTTTTTTGCTATACTTCTTCTTAGTTGAATCTTATCTCTTTTCTGAGTCGACTCAGCTAATTCCCTGGCTCTTAGTTCAGTCTTTAAGCGAGCGATGTTGCGTCTTACTGTTTTAATTTCAGCAGTATTTTCAAGTGTTGAAGCTGCATTATTAAACTTTAAAGAATAGAAGTGCTTTTCAACACTTTGCAATTCGTCGTTAAGATCCTGAACACTTAAGCCTTTTAGTTCTAATTTAGACATTTTCTATATCAGTTTAAGTGTATTAATCTTAGACGTAGTCGTTTCTTACTACAAATTTGGTACTAACAGGTAGCTTTTGAGCAGCTAACCTAAGTGCTTCTTCTGCAACTTCTTTGCTTACACCGTCTAATTCAAACATAATTCTTCCCGGTCTGATGACGGCTACATAATGTGATAGAGCACCTTTACCTTTACCCATACGTACTTCTAATGGCTTTTTGGTAACTGGCTTGTCTGGGAAAATGCGAATCCACACTTTACCTTCACGTTTCATGTAGCGTGTCATAGCAATACGAGCAGCTTCGATTTGACGGCTTGTGATCCATGCCCCTTCAAGAGACTTAAGACCAAAAGTTCCAAAAGCAACATTTGAACCCCTGTGGGCTAGACCTTTATTTCGGCCCTTCTGTTGCTTGCGGTATTTTGTTTTTTTTGGCTGTAACATCCTTCTACTATTGAATAAATTCTTAAAATACTACTCGCTTGTATATGAAGCATCACTGACACTGACAGTTAAAGCGAGTGCAAAAATAGGAAATAGTTTATTAAAATCCTATATTTTTTGCTATTATTTTCTCTTTCTGCGATCATTTCTTTTTCTATCGGAACCACCTTTTCCGAAATTACCCTTGCGATCACGTTTTACAGGGGCAGGGAACAAATCAACTTTGCCTAGAATTTCACCTTTACACAACCATACTTTGACGCCAATTTTACCATAAACAGTATTGGCTTCAACAAGTGCATAGTCGATATCCGAACGAAATGTATGAAGCGGGCTTTTACCTTCTTTATACTCTTCAGAGCGAGCCATCTCAGCGCCGTTAAGACGTCCTGACAAACGTACTTTGATACCTTCGGCACCTGCACGCATAGTAGCCTGGATAGCCATCTTTGTTGCTTTACGATAGTTGATACGAGCTTCAACTTGTTTGGCGATTGTCTCCCCAACAATTTGAGCGCTCAACTCTGGCTTGCGAATTTCAACAATATTGATTTGAACATCAGTATTTGTTAATTTCTTTAACTCCTCACGGATTCTATCTACTTCTTGACCACCTTTACCAATGATAATTCCTGGTCTAGAAGTGTGAATAGTAACAGTGATACGTTTTAGGGTTCTTTCGATAACGATACGCGCAATGCCTCCTTTATCGACACGAACTTTAAGATAACGGCGGATTTTTTCATCACCTACTACATTTTCAGCGAATTTTTTGCCTCCGAACCAATTAGAATCCCATCCACGGATGATTCCTAAACGATTACCTATAGGATTTGTCTTTTGTCCCATAATATTTGATTAGTGTTAAACTACTATTAAATTATTCGGTTTCTTCTAATTCTTCTGTTTCTTGTTCAACTTCTTGTACTATTTCTAACGGTTTTTTGTTAGTTAGTTGAAGTGTCACATGACAGAAGTGTTTGCGGATACGGTGTGCACGACCATGTGGTGCAGGACGGAAACGCTTCAACTGAGAACTTTGGTCAACCCAAATAGCTGATACCTCTAATTGGTAATCATCTGCTTCTTCTTCGGTTAAAACACTCCAGTTAGCAATTGCAGATGTTAGCAATTTATCTAACCACTGAGCAGCTTCTTTTTTGGTATACTTTAAAATACCAAGTGCTTTCTCTACCTCAACACCACGAATGATATTAGCTACCAAGCGCATTTTGCGTGCTGACATCTGGCAGTTTTTGATCTTCGCAACAGCCGTTACAAACTCTTGATTCTGTTCCATAACTATTATTTGAACTTTGCTATTGTATTAATTATTTTTTACCTCCGTGTCCTCTGTAAGTACGAGTAGGTGCAAACTCTCCAAGTTTGTGCCCTACCATATTTTCAGTGATAAGAACAGGAACGAAAACTTTTCCATTGTGTACAGCAATTGTTTCTCCTACCATCATTGGAATAATCATTGAGGAACGAGACCATGTTTTAATTACTGATTTCTTCTTAGTCTCTTTGGACTTAAGGACTTTTGTCACAAGTTTGTGATAAATGTAAGGTCCTTTTTTTAGTGAACGTGCCATTTAATTATTTAGTTTTTCTTCTTGTAACAATAAACTTATTTGAATATTTCTTCGCATTTCTAGTTTTCTGACCTTTGGCCATAATACCGTTGCGAGAACGTGGGTGTCCTCCAGAAGATCTACCTTCACCACCACCCATTGGGTGATCGACAGGGTTCATTGCAACACCTCTAACACGTGGACGACGCCCTAACCAACGACTACGACCCGCCTTACCTAAGACTTCTAGACCGTGATCTTTGTTAGATACCTCCCCAACGGTTGCTCTACAAGTAGCCAAAATCAAACGCGTTTCACTAGATGGTAATTTGATTAAAACATACTTACCGTCTTTACCCGCTAATTCTGCAGAAGCACCGGCACTTCTAACTAAAACGGCGCCTTTCCCAGGACGTGTTTCAATAGCATGTACTTTGGTACCTACTGGCATTTCACCTAAAGGCATACAATTTCCCAAATCTGGAGCTATACTTACTCCCGAAAGGATTTTATCTCCTACTTGTAGTTTGTTCGGAGCAACAATGTAGCGTTTTTCACCATCAGCATAAACTAAAAGTGCAATAAACGCTGTACGATTCGGATCATACTCAATACTCTTAACAGTTGCAGGTACTCCGTCTTTGTTACGTTTGAAATCAATCACACGGTAACGACGTTTGTGTCCTCCACCTCTGTTGCGTACTGTTCTGTGTCCTTCGTTGTTTCTACCTCCTGACTTCGACATTTTGCCTATCAAACTCTTTTCAGGCTTGTCGGTTGTCAACTCTGCAAAGCTGTTAGCGATGCGAGTTCTCGTACCAGGAGTAATCGGATTAAACTTTTTTACTGGCATTTTTTTACGAATTTATCAGTTCCGCGACTATAGTTAAATAATAAATTTTATACTTAATAGAACTTTAAGCGTTTGCTTCTTCATTGTCATCAATGAGTTCTACTTCATCCATATCCATATCGCCAAAATAACCATCAATGTATTCACCTTCAGCTATTGTTACGATTGCTTTTTTGATCGAAGACGTACGACCTTTAGTATGACGACCCTTAACCACACGCGCCTTAGCTTTGCCTGGGCGAATAGAAGTATTTACTGAATTGACCGTTACTCCAAACTGTTCTTCAACAGCTTTTTTGATTTCGATCTTGTTAGCAGACTTCAATACTTCAAAAGTATACTGATTTAACAGTGGGTTGTCGGCTAATGCGTTTGTTTTTTCAGTAAGTATGGGCCTAATAATAATATTCTTCATGACCTATATTCAATTTAATTTGTTGTTAAGCGGATTAAGAAAGCATGTCTGCCAAGCGGCTAACGGCTGATTCTGATACCACCAAACAATTTGCATTTAAAATTTGATATGTATTGAGTGTTTTAGCATCTGCAACAACAGCTTTCTGAACGTTGCGACTTGATAAAACAATATTGTCGTAGCTTTTCTCAACTTTATCCATCTGAGCTTCTAAAGAGGATAAGTACGTTTGATAAGCCTCATTATAAGATTTTAAATCTTCAGAATAAGTTTTCATTGCTTCAGCAAAAGCGGCTTTCTTTTTGGCACCTCTCGTTTTGGATGGCAATTTAGGCTTAACTGGCGCAGCAACTGCATCCGGCGTATCCAATACTAACAAAGATTTAGTATCTGTTAGACTATTTTCACCATTCTTAAGGCTTGATAAAAGACTTAGATAAGCTTTAGTTTTTGGAGCATCAAATGTAAAATCCTCTACAACAATAATAGCACCTTCCTGAGCTTTTGAAGACAAAGCAGATTTTCTAGCAAGCTGCTTCACCTTTTTATTCAACTTGATAGAGTAGTCTCTTGGTTCTGGACCAAATACACGACCTCCACCACGGAATAAAGGATTTTTGATACTACCTGCACGAGCAGTACCGGTACCCTTTTGTCTTTTGATTTTACGCGTTGAACCTTTGATTTCAGCACGACCTTTTGATTTGTGAGTCCCTTGACGTTGAGCAGCTAAATACTTCTTAACAGCAAGATATACAACATGATCATGTTTTTCGTTCAACTCCAACCCGAATACATTGTCGGGCAAGTCTACCTCTCTTCCGAGGCTTTCTCCGTTTATATTATATACTTCTAATTTCATGATTATTTCTTCACAATTACAAAGGCGCCTTTGTGTCCAGGAACAGCTCCTTTAATTAGCAATAGATTTTCTTCTGCAAATACTTTTACTACCTGCAACCCAATAGTTGTAACCTTCTTACCTCCAGTACGGCCAGCCATTTTCATGCCTTTGAATACTTTGGCAGGATAAGAAGCGGCACCAATCGAACCTGGTGCACGAAGACGGTTGTGCTGACCGTGTGTAGCTTGTCCTACACCGCCAAAACCATGTCTCTTAACAACCCCTTGGAAACCCTTTCCTTTTGAATTGCTTGTTACTTCTACAAAATCACCCTCGACAAATACATCTGTAACGGTTAAAATGTCACCAATGTTTGCTTCGATAGCACTATCACGGAATTCCGCAACTTTTTGTTTAGGTGTTGTATTTGCTTTCGCAAAATGTCCTTTCATTGGATTGCTGGCATTTTTTACTTTACGCTCACCATATCCCAATTGAACAGCATTATAACCGTCAGTTTCTTCTGATTTGACCTGTGTAACTACACAAGGCCCTAGCTGAACTACTGTACAGGCTATGTTATCACCAGCTTCGTTAAACACGCTGGTCATCCCTATTTTTTTTCCTATTAATCCTTCCACGTTTCTTTTTTTAAGAATTGTAGTTTAAATCTACAAATGAACAAATTACATTAATTTCACCTGGATATCGACACCACTTGGTAACTCTAATTTTTCCAGTGCACTTACAGTCTTAGCCGTTGAGCTATAAATTTCGATAAGACGTTTGTGTGTACGAAGTTGAAACTGCTCACGAGATTTTTTGTTTACGTGCGGAGAACGCAATACGGTAAACACTTTTCTATGAGTGGGCAGCGGAATCGGTCCAGTCACGACTGCACCGGTGTTGCGTACGGTTTTTACAATCTTAGCAGTAGACTTATCTACTAAATTATGATCATAAGAACGAAGTTTAATTCTAATTTTCTGATTCATGCCTCGATGAAAATTTTTATATAAATGATTAAAATTAGCTTCATGAGAAGCTTTTCATTATTCTATTGTTTAAACAGCAGCTTTTGCTTCTTCGATAACTTTTTCGGCTACTGCATTTGGTGCAGGTGCATAGTGCGAGAACTCCATACTAGAAGATGCGCGACCTGAAGTAAGTGTACGAAGGTCTGTGATATATCCAAACATTTCTGAAAGTGGGACATCAGCTTTGATAATAATACCCGCACCCTTAGGTTCTTGCGCTTTCATAATACCACGACGACGGTTTAGGTCACCAATAATAGAACCCATGTAATCATCTGGAGAAACCACTTCTAGTTTCATGATTGGCTCTAATAATACTGGCTTACAAGACTTAGCTGCAACCTTGAATCCTTCTTTAGCACACAATTCGAATGCAATTGGCTTCGAATCCACTGCGTGCATACCTCCATCAAATACTCTAACACTCATACTGTCGATAGTGTATCCTGCTAATACTCCATTATCCATCATAGAGTCAAACCCTTTCATAATTGGATTTACGTAAGCTTTATCGATAACACCACCTTTGATATCCCATTTGAACTCCATTCTAACTTTAGAGTTTTTGAAGTCATCGCTTTCTAAGAACTCCTCAGAAGCAGGACCTAATTCAAATTCCATATCAGCAAATAAACCAGAACCACCTGATTGTTTTTTCAAACGCTCACGATGCTCTATTGATTTAGTAAGTGCTTCTTTATAGTTAACTTGTGGAGCACCCTCATTTACTTCTACTTTGAATTCACGCTTCAAACGATCAACGATAATCTCAAGGTGTAACTCACCCATACCACTGATAATTGTCTGTGCAGTCTCTTCGTTGTATTTAGCAGTAAACGTTGGATCTTCTTCGGATAGTTTGGCCAAGGCCATACCTAGTTTTTCTACGTCTTTTTGAGTCTTAGGCTCAATAGCGATACTAATAACCGGATCTGGGAAGTCCATAGACTCCAATACGATTGGGTGGTCTAAATCACATAGAGTATCCCCTGTCTTGATATTTTTAAAACCAACACCGGCAGCAATATCACCCGCATAAACTGCATCTACAGGCTTTTGCTCATTGGCATGCATCTGATAGATACGAGAAATACGTTCCTTTTTACCTGATCTTGTATTAAGTACATAAGAACCCGCATCCAATTTACCGGAATAAGTTCTGAAGAAACACAAACGACCAACATAAGGATCTGTAGCAATTTTGAACGCTAAAGCAGCAAACGGTGCTTCAAAATCAGCTGGACGAGTCTCTTCCTCTTCTGTGTCCGGGTTGGTACCGGTAACAGCATCAACATCTAGAGGCGAAGGCAAAAATGCACAAACTGCATCTAGAACGGCCTGAACACCTTTGTTTTTGAAGGCAGAACCACACATTACTGGAATGATACTCATATCACACACGGCAGCACGTACCGCAGCACGGATTTCGTCGTGCGAAATAGAATCTGGATCTTCAAAATATTTCTCCATCAAGGACTCATCGTATTCAGCAACAGCTTCCAGTAAGTTTTCACGTGCTTCAGCAGCAGTGTCTACTAAATCTTCTGGAATTGGTACAATTTCGTAAGTCATTCCCATGTCGTGCTCATTCCAAACGATAGCCTGACCCGTAATTAGATCAACTACTCCCTTGAAATCATCTTCAGAGCCGATTGGCACTTGCAAAGGCACAGCATTAGCACCTAACATATCTCTCATTTGCTGACAAACACCAAAGAAATCAGCTCCTTGACGGTCCATTTTGTTGACAAAGGCAATACGAGGCACTTTGTACCCATCCGCCAAACGCCAGTTAGTTTCTGACTGAGGCTCAACACCACCTGATGCACAAAATAAAAACACAAGTCCGTCAAGAACACGCAATGAACGGTTAACTTCAACCGTAAAATCTACGTGACCCGGTGTGTCAATAATGTTTACCGCATATTTCTTCTCCTCCCAGGGCCACTCTGTCTTGGTAGCTGCTGAAGTAATAGTAATACCACGTTCTTGTTCTTGTTCCATCCAATCCATCGTAGCAGCACCATCGTGTACTTCACCGATTTTGTGACTGATACCTGTATAGTAAAGAACACGTTCTGTCGTAGTAGTTTTACCTGCATCAATATGGGCTGCAATCCCAATATTTCTAGTATACGTTAAATCTATCTTTGCCATGACTATGATAAGCGACTTTAAATTTTAAAAAAAATTGTCTTGGATTTGTTATTGTTGTATTTGGATACAATTATTTTTTGGAACGACGACGACCAAAGTGAGCAAATGCTCTATTTGATTCTGCCATTCTATGTGTATCATCTTTCTTTTTAACGGTAGCACCCTCTCCTTTGGAAGCGGCTAGTAGTTCTGCTGCTAATTTAGTAGCAATACCTTTACCACTGCGGAGGCGTGTATATTTTATCATCCATTTCATTGCGACGGAGAGTCTGCGTTCTGGACGAATCTCAGTAGGGATTTGAAATGTAGCACCACCAATACGACGAGAGCGTACTTCTACAGTTGGCATTACATTTTTAATAGCTTTCTGGAAAATTTCATGAGCAGATTCCCCTGTTTTTTCTTCAAGAATATCCATGGCATTATAAAAAGCTCTGAATGCCGTTGATTTTTTTCCATCAAGCATAAACATGTTTACAAAACGTGTTACTTGAACATCTCCATAACGAGGATCTGGTGCGACTTGGCGCACTTTCGGTTTTCTTTTTCTCATTTACTATAAATCTTTTAAGCTGTTGTCTAAGCCCGACCTAAAATCTTGGCTTAATCTTCAGTTTCGACTTATTCGAAACTTAATCAACTGATAATGTTATATCTTAATTAAATTATTTACTTCTTAACTTTTGGTCTTTTAGTACCGTATCTAGAACGCGCTTGTCTTCTGTCGGCAACACCGGCAGTATCAAGTGCTCCACGTACTACAGTATAACGTACACCAGGCAAATCTTTTACCCTTCCACCACGTACGAGTACAATAGAGTGTTCTTGTAAATTGTGTCCTTCACCTGGAATATAAGCAATAACTTCAATTCCGTTAGTTAAACGAACTTTTGCTACTTTACGCAAAGCTGAATTCGGCTTCTTTGGCGTTGTTGTGTAAACACGTGTGCATACACCACGTTTTTGAGGACAAGAATCTAAAGCTCTTGCTTTAGAAGCTAGTTTAATGACTTTACGTCCTTTTCTTACTAGTTGATTTATCGTAGGCATCTATATTAAATATTACTACATTTTTTCTAATCTCCCTTATGATAGGGGTTTACTTAAGCGATTGCAAAGGTACGAGACTTTTTGAAAAAAAGAAAATTTTGATCTTTTTTTTTGATTTTTTTTCATGATCATTAGTATCGCTTAGTTAGATTCAAACAATGAATCCTAGAATATTCGACCAAAACTGATAAATGTAGTCCATAATTATATCATTGTACATATAATTGGAAGCTAAGATTTAGGAATTAAGGCTTGATTCACTAAGGCTTACTGATCTTTTGATTCGGCGTCAGGATAAGGGCAATGACGGCAGCGATTACCACAGCAATAGCCCCTATTTTTGAGGTAGTATTCGGTGAATACATAATTCCCATTTTCTATGTAAAAATGCGTTCCTTGAACTAGAGGTGCGTTCAAATCGTCCGAAGGCGATTCATTCTGACGAGCAACCTCTTTGGACGATTCCGCCTTTCTTGACTTTCTTTTGAAAAACTCCAGCATCTTATCTTGGCACTTTAACTTTCGCAATGATATCCTTGATTACGTCTCGAACGTCCATGCCTTCCATTTCTCTTTCGGGTGTAAGAATAATACGGTGGTTGAGTACCGGATATGCTACATATTGAATATCGTCTGGCGTTACAAAATCACGCCCGTTTATTGCTGCAACAGCTTTGGAAGCTTGCATAATAGCAAGAGATGCGCGCGGAGAAGCACCTAAAAATAAATCTCCGTTATTACGGGTATTTAGGGTAAGTGCTGCTATATAATCTAATAGTTCGTCTTTGATGTGTATTTTCTCGACAATTTCTTGGCATTTTTTGACATCTTGGGCATTAACAACTGCTTTAACCTGTTCTACTTGACGCTTAGAAAAATCATTTCGGAATCGCTTGAGAATCATTTGTTCTTGTTCTAAGGTAGGATAAGCCAATTGCACTCTAAACAAAAATCGATCGAGTTGTGCCTCCGGTAACTTATAGGTGCCTTCTTGCTCGATAGGGTTTTGGGTAGCAATAACCATAAATGGGAAATCCATCGGATAGGTAGTTCCGTCTACAGTGACTTGCTTTTCTTCCATCACTTCGAAAAGGGAAGCTTGTGTTTTGGCAGGGGCCCTATTGATTTCATCTATCAAGACCATATTTGAAAAAACTGGCCCTTTATTGAAATTAAAAGCAGCGCTTTGCATATTGTATACCGATGTACCTGTTACATCAGAGGGCATCATATCAGGAGTAAATTGAATCCTAGAAAATTCGACATTTAAGGTTTGGGCCAACAACTTAGACGCCAATGTTTTGGCCACTCCGGGCACTCCTTCAAGCAACACATGGCCTCCGGCAAATACCGAAACCATAATTAGTTCAATTAAATCATCCTGCCCTATGATTACTTTCTGGACCTCATTTCTGACCTTGTCTACCACTTTTTGAATTTCAGCAACAGAGTTTGCTGTATCACCCCATGTATAATTATCATTCATCTTGGTACAATTTTATGTTTTGTTATGTCTAATTGCTGTTGCATACAAAGCCCTAAATTTACACTAAATTAAATGGCCCTGCAATTTGTATGCTAAAATATTGAGCGATTAACCTTCTTTTGTTCTAAATTTATTTTTCTCTACCTCTTTGTGAAAACGCTCAATCAACAAATAAAAACTGTTGAGTTGTTCGGCACTTATCTTTGAATAGGGTTGATGAAGTGTCGGCTTGAGTTTTTCGTAGGCATTAAATATATCTCGAATGATGCTTTGGTCTATATTGGACCTGGTCGATACGCGTTTGATTAATTGTTCGTCTAAGGTACGCGTAACCAAATTATAGCGCTGTCTTAAATGCGCTAAAAATAAATGCATTTGCTTTTTTAAAATACCTTTGTGGTCTTGAGTTTGAAAATACAAACGACCTATCGTCTCGATAAACTCTAGCGAGGTATTCCGATTACTTTCTAGAACAGGTATTGCTCGTTGTCTTCTTTTGGCCCCTAAAAGCACGTAAGTAGCCGACAAAGCAATAAACAAAAACCAACTCCAACGCAAAGGAGCTTGTGAAAAAATGTATTCAAGCGGAGACTGCGCTGACACGGAAGGACGGCGTCTTTTGTTCTGATTGGATGCCTGCGGATATTGGATACTTTCTCGATCCCAATATAGGGTTGAATTTTTGCTGTGTGAAAAAACAAAACTAGCATATTCAAAACCTACACTATCCACTAAGTATTTGTTAGAAAAAAAGATAGGATTCGTGTGAAAATAAAAATAACCAGCGCCTGCTTTAACTCTAAAAAAATTAACGTAATTTTCGTTCGTATTGCGGTTCGTAAAGGCGCCTAGTTGTGCGATTGGAAACTCCCGCTTTTCACTGTTACAAAATGCTTGTTCCGGCACATAGGCCCAAGGCCGCTGTTGAGGTATATGATTGAAGGAATATTGAAATCCATACAGGTGCTTAGACAATTCCGGATGCATGAAATAAGCATAAATATTTTCTTGATACGTTGTTCGGTTGCGACCATTCCAAGTGCTTTGCATACCGCAATCTTCGGGATAAAAGAGAATTTCAGCCAGGCTATCTTGTATCTCAGAACTAAAAATAAACGCCTCTCCTCCTGCTTTCACAAAGTCGCGTAAATGCCAGGCTTCTTCTTCGGTGTAAACTGGTTTTTGACCGATGTATAAATAGGTAAGCCCTGCGGCTTTAGCCTGCTTGGTCGGAAGCGTTTTGTTTAACCGCTCTTGCATATTTGTCAGTTCAAAGCGTTGTTCTAACAAATCGAACATCACTTTCATGTCATAGGGATTGTTGCCTTTTACATCGTAGGTTTCGGACCAATTATAAAATCGTTGTTGCGCCATTGCAAAATACAACACCAATGCCAGAAAAACGGCACCAAAAATCGCCAATAGAATTTTGCTACGCATAGGTCTTATTGTTTATTGATCGTTTGAAGAAATTTTTTAAAATCAACCGAAACTTCTTTAAACTGACCTTGGTCGAATCGGACATCGCTATACCAAACGTATTCAAAAACACGCGTAAGGTTTTTAAAATCTATGTAAGAAGGGTGCTGAACAGACCTCATTTCTCTCAAGTAATGCCCATTTGTTTTGTCTTTAGCCCAATCAATAACCTGCAGTTCGGATAACTTTTTGATGATAGCTAAATAGTACAAGCGAATCGACAGGCGATAATCTTTGTCTTGTAATGATTGTTGTAGAAATTGATCTACATCTACCGCTTTTAGGTTGCTTTCAATATCCGAAAGTTGTAGGTTTTTTTGACGTTTAACCGCTTGTTGAAACAAGGGGGCATCCCCTGCCATATATCGGAACAAAACATAACACAACACCAATAACACTAAAAAAAGCAATAGATAATATAATAAATCATCAAAAGTAGTTGGGTCTATTGATGTCATTTTGGGTGCTTCCTTCAAGTCCTTACGCCTTATTTTAACCGGTTTGCTTTTGGTCTCGTAAAGAAGTTTGCGAGCATGTTGTTTGCGTGTAGATTCATTGAGCGGAACCAATCTAAGCGACTCGCGTTTGTACGCTGCTGTCTCATCGTTGTCTGCGTTAGCAGGGGTCGCTAAGATCAGCAACACAAAAAACAATCCCGTATAGGTTAAAATAAGCTTCATATTTAATTTTCTTTCACCATTCCGTAACTAATTTTGCGCAGGCCTACTTTAGGTATTTCTTTTAACAAAGATCGAGCTTCTTTCGTTTCCCTAAAACTATGAAAGGCGATCCCCATAACGATAAAGGTTAATGGAAACAGAAAACTAAACATAAACGAATACAAAAATATATAAAAGCCTTGTCGTACTAAGGCTATGTCTGTTACAGGAAAAAGATTGACAATAACCCCGAGATAAAACCCTGCTATCGGTGCAGTTGCCATAAATAAAAAGAGGAGACAGATTGCCCCAATAATCAGATAAGCACCAAGCATAACGCCCCAATTACCCATAGCTAGGTTGATTGCTCTACCGAATGCACTAAAAATGTGGCGGCGTTCCATGAAAACTGCAGACAAGATTAGCATAATCATTGGTATAACGAAGACAAGCGAAATCAAGAGAATTTGGTCGACAGAAATTAATAACAAGTGAATCGCAAACATAGCGACTAAAGTACTGAAAACTGTATTAAAATAGTCGCTTTTTGTAGGCGGTGAAGCCTGCTCTTTTTGCGCGTCCTGCTGAAGCCAAAACAACACAACATAAGCCATTACTGAAGAACAAAGGTAATTAAGTAACCATGGAACATTTAACGATCCTATCAGCAGAAACTGTGCGACATTATCGAGGGTATATTCCATTAAATGCCAGGGATTTTCGATTAATTGTTCCATGCTAAAAATAGTTTCGAATGCATAGCTGTCTCCATCCATCAACAAAACAAAAGTATACACTACTGATAGCAAAAAAGAAATTATTACCGCGGGCTTTAGGTGCTGTCTATAAAAAATGAAAGCATCGCTAAAAACCTGAGCACTATTCTTGATTTGGTCGTAGCGCAAGCCCGACTCTTGAAGAGGAGGCAATTTGGTCGCCCCAATGAAGGAACTGAAGCCTTTCTTGGCCTTCAAATAGGGATATATGATGTAGTAATTAATTATAAATGCAAAGGAACCAACAATAACAATGCCTCTAATCACATAAGACGCATCAGTGTATCTAGTAATAAAGCTTTCTATAAATGCGGCTAATAGGATAAGCGGTGCAATTGTAATCATTATTAACAAACCTCTACGAGCAGAAATCTGCAGACTTTGCATACGGGTTAGAGTTTTGGGGAAAACCAGCCCTCCTCCCATCGTCAAGCCTGCTGCACTAGCAATTATAATGCATGGAATTTCTAAAGCCCCATGCATCCAAATCGTAAAAATAGAATCTAAGTACACCCCCTCTCGAATAAATAAATACTGAAATGCACCGACCATTATTCCATTTTGAATGAGCACAAATAGGCTTCCTACTCCAAAGAACAAACCCACCATAAAACACAGGGCTGAAACCATTAGGTTATTCTGTGCAATTTTAAAGAACATTTGTTGGGCGTTTGGGTCTTGATAAACCGCCATAGGATTACCGTTGTCGATATTTTCAAGGGTCATATCTACATAATCGTCGCCAAGTATTACCCGCGGAAAATCAGCATCCATATAAGAAGAAAATACTCCTATAAAGGCGGCTACAAAAAAGATTATAAAGGCTAATTTGAAAGCAGCCCTAGATTCGTATATGATTTGGGGTACTGTTTCTTTCCAGAAGTCCAACATTTTGTACAGACGCCCTTTTCTGTTTTTGTATACACTATAAAAAACCTTTTGAGCAACATTATTGAGGTATACACGAACCGACCGGTTGGGGTAGAAGGTCCTGGAATAGGATAAATCATCCGTTATTTCGATAAATAAATGACTCAATTCGTCCGGATTAGCATCCCCTGTTTCGAGATTGCGTTCAAACCTTGACCACTTGTCTTTATTTTGTTTTATAAAATGAGTTTCTCTCATTAAAGAATGAAGTTAACAGCTGCTTGTTAAAGAAATAAAAAGATAATTTAGTAGGACGAACTCAGTAGTCTCTAGTAGCCTAACAATATATTGAACTTTTTAGGTTTTCCCTAAAATCGCTTGCTTAAATTTATTGATACATACAATTTCTTTGTATATTCATCATCAAACAAAAAACAGAAGCTTCACTAGATGAAAACCATCGAAATCAATACAGCCCAAAAAGTTGCGATTCAATACGAATTGGCTACTTTAGGCAATCGCTTTGTTGCGTATTTTATTGACATAATGATTGTAACGGGCATCATAACCCTGCTTAGTGTACTTAGCAATGGTTTTTATAATAGTTCAACTGGGTTTATGAACTTTCTGTATTTGGTTATTATACCAGTTCCTGTGTTTTATAGTCTTGTTTCGGAAATCAGCTTACACGGCCAAACGATCGGCAAGAAAGTGATTGGTTTAAAAGTGGTAAAACTAAATGGAGACGCACCGTCTAACCAAGATTTCCTGATGCGTTGGATGTTTCGATTTATAGATATTTTTATGTCTTTAGGGTCTGTGGGGGCGATGCTTATAACGGCTTCTCCAAAAAGCCAACGTCTTGGCGGTTTACTATCCGGCACTACGGTTATCAGGACGACCGCTCAGCGCAACTTTAGTCTGAATGATATTCTTAAAATCTCAACCATAGACAACTACAAACCGACCTATCCTCAAATTCGTAGATTTAATGAAAAGGATATGCTGTTTATTAAGAAAGTGCTGGAAAGAACTCGTAAACACCCAAATGAAGCCCACAAAAAAATCGTTTCTGAACTTTCGAAACACGTAGCCCATCAACTCAAGATTCGTAAATTACCCAAAGATCACAACAAATTTTTACGGACACTTATTAACGATTATATTGTTCTGACACGATAGGCCAACTACCAATGTACTACCACTTTTCCTATTGACTGCCGATTGCCCAAAAAATTATGGGCTTTATTGAGATCGTCTATTCCAAACACCCCGCCTACTGTAGGATTCAATTGCCCGTCTATAACTTGTTGCGCCACTGCCTGCATACAGGTTTTGAGTGCTTCCGGACGATGATCCGCTATACGCAACATATTGACGCCCGTCACGCCTTGCGACTGAAGCAATAAAGCTACAATTGGCAAAAACCCAAAGCCCCAAACCAATTTCAGGTCGTTAACAAAGAACCGACTTTTGCCAGATCGGCTCGCAGCACCAAAAAGAATGATACGCCCCGTCCCAATTGCCAATAGTTTACGGGCTTTCTTTACGTCTTTTCCACCCAAGCTATCAAAGACAACATCTATACCTCTTTTGCCTACAGCTTGCTCTATATATTGTTTGTAGTCGGTGGTTTTATAGTTAATAGGGTGGTCGACACCCAAGCTGCGTAAATACTCTAATTTTTTTTCGGATCCTGCCGTACCATAAACAATACAGCCCTTGTTTTTGGCCATTTGAACCAATGCCGTTCCAACCCCACCGGCAGCGGCCTGTATCAACACATGTTCGCCGGCGTGTAATTGAGTGGTATACTGTGCACAATAATAAGCCGTACAATATTGGGTGGCTATAGCGGCGGCTACCGCATAGTCCATTTCTTCTGGAATAACGACTGCAGCTCGAGCATCGGCAACCGCGTATTCTGCGTAGCCTCCAAACCGCGTAAGGGACACAACACGCTGACCCAATTTAAAATCTTTTACATCCTTTCCGATGGCATGTACCCGACCCACTACTTCATATCCTAACACACAGGGTAGTGCTGGGCAATCTTGATATAGTCCCTGACGGGCCATTACATCCGCAAAATTAAGCCCAAAAGCTTCTGACTGAATGCAAATTTCATGATCTGCAGGCTGAGGAATCGCTTTATCTTGTATTTCAAAAGCTTCTTCAGGTGTACCGAATTTTTTAAGCATAACTGCGCGCATAGTTCCTTTATTTTTTGGTAGTGTAAAGTGTATAATGTTGACAAGCCCGACAAGATAATTCCATCCAAAGCAATCGGCTATTTGCTTCGTCTGTACTTTCGGCAAAACATAATTGTGTCGATGTATTGGCACAAGCACCGCAAGGATATCCTAAGGAGGGCATCCTGGCAGACTTGCCCGGCGTAAAGGGTTGTGTATCGATTTTTATGTTCCAATCTTGGCCCATCGTTCGAATTACGTCTTGGTTTATGGCTAATTTTTTAGACATTCTAAAGTTCTATATCATTCCCCTTGATTTCATTTCAAGGTATTTATTGACGCTATTGACAGATAAATCTTCGGGGCGTGTTAGGATTACTTGTATTCCATATTGACGCAATTCCTGTACAATGCGATATTTTTCTTCTACAAACTTAGAAGCAATGGTTTTGTAGTAAATTTCTTCGGTAGTACTCGCTTCTTTGTTCGAATAATCGACTATTTCAGTATTTTCAAAAAACACTACCACCAAAAGATGTGACGAATTAATCCGACGCAACAAGGGCAATACACGTTGCATGGCAGAAAATGATTCAAAATTAGTGTATAAGAAAATTAGGCTTCTTCGTTTGATAAACTTTTTGGTTGCCGTGTACAACAACTCATAATTCGCTTCTAAATTACGGGGTTTTTCTCGATACAATGTATCTATAATAAGATTGAGTTGCTTAGAACCTGTCTCTGCTTTGATTGTCGCCCCCACTTTATCTGAAAAGGTCATCAAACCTGCTTTATCGTATTTTTGAAGCGACACACTTGAAATCACTAAAGCTGTATTTATGGCATAGTCTAACAAACTCATACCATCAAAGGGCATTTGCATCGACCGGCCTTTGTCGATAACGCTATAGATTTGTTGCGAACGTTCGTCTTCGTATTGATTGACCATCAAACTGTTTCGCCGACTTGTAGCTTTCCAGTTGATCGATCTGTAATCATCGCCTTTTACATAATTTCTTATTTGAGAAAACTCATAACTCGACCCCAGCTTTCGTACTTTTTTAACGCCTTTCATCGTGGATATTTTGGCAACAGCCATCAAGGAAAAACGATTCATTTGTACAATAGAAGGATAAACCAAAATTTGTTGTTCGGCTTGCTGACTGATTCGACGACGCAAGAGGCCTAATTTGGAACTTATAAAAATATGAATATCGTGAAAGGTATATTCCCCGCGAACCGTCGGCCTGAGTTGATAATTAAAATGCTTGACTTCGTCTTTATCAATAAAGTCACGAATTTCCAAATCGCGTTTTTGAAATTCTACGGGTAATTCATCTAGGATAGTAATGTCTAATCCAAGCGCATAGTGGTTGTGAACATCTATTGCAACCGTGTTTAGGTCGCCTAAGGAGAATTTACGCGGCAGCTTGCGTTGACAACTAAGCCGTACCCCCTTGTTGAACAAAAGCATTAAATCGACAATTACCAAGGTGCTTGCTATCAACAAGCATGCTTTGGCAACGGCAAATAAAATGGGATAAGGAAAAGCAAAAACAAACAGCGCAGTAACAGCACCAAAAACGAGAAAAAATCGCTTGCCTAAATAAACATCGTAGAGTGTCAAAAGCTTGAAGAGTCGCTTCCACATAATCACTGTCCTATCGTTAAAAAATGTATTTATAGTTGTAGCCTAAGGGCTTAGACCTTAAAGCAATGCTGTTTGACGCGTCTATAGCTGCGTAAGAAGATTAATAATAGTTATTTAAATCAACAAAGTGAAAAACTATATCCATTTATTGTATTTTAGATGGCATCCTGAAAATTTCAAAGAAAAACATCCACTGAGGCAGCATTTTTGAATCAGCTTGCGTTTGGCTATTAAAGGCAAATTCGTTACGTACCCAACGAAGCGAATTAAGATAGTTTTAAATGCTGTTCTTAATTCGATGAATTTAAATTAAAGGCAATAATTTGGCCTATAGCTAAATTAACAATCAAGGCAAATCTTTCAGGTTTGTCTTTTTTGTTGTATGACAAAATTGGCATATTTTTATAACCAAATAAGCAAACAACTAATTAATTTGCCCCTGAACCTCTTCTTATGCAAGCTTTTGCCGTCTTACTGCTGCTTTTGCCCCTTCCTTTGACTACTTGGTGCCAAATACAGGGCCCCCGTATCTTAGAAAAAAAAGAGATTGCCTTTGCACTTTCAGGTGAAGACAGTCTCAAACGGCATGTTTTTGTAGCACGTTATGATCTTTCTGGACGATTAATTCAGGAAAAAAAATATTATTATCATCATCAGAATGCTCGCTTGATAAAAGAAGAAATTGACGTTTTTGACACCAATACACAAGTACTAACCGAACGCATCATTCAATATCCCGAAAACAAAGACCCTAAGCATCAACGACTCGAGACTAAATATTTAGTGTATAGTGCTGATGCTGGGTTAAACAAGCGCATTTGGAGAAAGCTTTGGGATGACTTTGGAGATATAGTAAAAGAAGATACACTTAGTTATGATGCAGATAGCAATTTGATAGGGCAATGCAATTATGACTACAGAGGAAATACTTCTTTGTACTGTCACGAATACTCCTACAATAAAAAAGGGCATAGGATTCGTTGGAAAACCTACTATAAATGGACAACGATTGACGCGAAAGGTGACGTAGCCAATAAACAAGCTAAACGTAGAGATTTTCGTTACAAATACACGAAGGATGGTTTGCTAAAACGAAGTTTTGGAAAATACTACCTAAACAAATACCGCCAAATACGTTGCTACAACCGTGACAATACCTTGCAAGTAGATAAGACATGGGCCCACAAAACCAATAAATACAAAGACCCAAATACCGGCCGATACAAGAAGAAGCGTTCTAAAGAAAAAAAGGAAAGCTGGTATCAAGAGGGTATTCTAAAAAAAGAACAGTATTACGTCAATCAAAACGAACAAAAACGTACAGAAAAGACAATCGAACAGGGCCTCGTCCTAAAAGAAGAACGTTTTAAACAAGGGAAATTGAGTGAAGCATTTCAGAATTCTTATGATAGCGGTAGCATTTTGCGCAAGACACACATAAAGTACAACGGCCAAGAAAAAGAGCGCTATCGCATTATTACAGACTATAATCAGGATGGAAAACCGATGAAAGAATTGCAAATGATTGGGAATAAACAACTTTCTGTTTATAGCTATCATTACAATACAAACGGCTTAATACAATCCAAAAGTTTATCACTCAATAATGGTGAAACTTTGGAAAAAACAATATATATTTATAAATTGTACTAGGTATATAGGGCTTAGACAGTCCTTCAGAGTATTCACCGCACTCTTAGAAGCAGCTGCACATAGTGTACTGCCCTCAATAAAAATTGAACAGTAACATGAACTATACACGAACTTCATTAGTATTTTTAATATTTCTTTTGCAGTTGTCATTAAGCTATGCACAACAAAAGAGGGTGGCCTCTGTGGAATCGAAAGATTTTGAACAGGCAGCGGATACAACAGTAAACACCTCTTTGAATTTAACCAAAAAAGAACGCAAAGAGTTTGATCAAAAAGGGCGTTTACTCAAACACGAACTTCATTTGAGCAATCCGGCTGGTGAAATGGTCATGCGCACCTCAAAATCAACCGTTTGGAACAAAGAATTTAGAATTGAAGAAATTGCAAAGTTTGATGAGATGGGGGACAAAATGTCAAATTATAAAACCTATTACAACAGCATAAACAACCGTAAAGCTAAAATTGAGTTTTCTGAATTTGTTCTTTCGCCCGACGAAACATTTATCAAAACGTTTAAATACAACCGCATTGGTAAACCTGCTAGAATTCTATTAAACAATAGTAGTGGCAAAAAGATAGGTGAAGAACGGTTTAAATACAATAAATTACACGAGGAAACCTACTACAAAAAGTGGGAATTAAAAGCAGATAAGTCTAGGTATCAAGCCACCAAAAAAACAGCTTATACCAAAGAAGGCTATTTGGCATCTTCTGAAACAAACATAAAAGAAGGAGGAGATAGCTACAAAGATATCATTACCTTTCAACGCAACAAGATAAAGGAACACCTTAAGTACAAAAACGGTGAACAAATTAGTACTTTTGGAGGCGCAAGAGCCGCTTATGACCCTTCAAAAGCGAGAGTACTAATTGATTTTGGCGACCGCCGTGGCGGAATTGGATTGTGGCACAACGAAGACGAGTATGACGCTAACGACAACAAAGTAAAAACGACACAAATGATCGATGATGAAATTACAGAAATCATCATTTACAAATACGATGAAGCCTCTAATATGATTGAAAAAGCGCACACTTCCTACGAAGACGGTAAAGCGGCGGGCACAAGCAAAGAGGTTTATGAATACGACAACAAAAATAGTGTCCTCAAAAGATCTATCTATAAAGACGGGAATATCATTTCTGAGCATATCAATAACTACAAGTACTATTGATCAAAAATAGGTAGCTAGGCTTTATTATCAGGCTTCTGTTGCTTTTTCTTGGGGGTCGATTGTGGCTTATTAAGATCCTTATTGTATTGATTCATACTTCGTTCGATACCAATACTAGCAAAGGCAATCACTGCATTTGCAGCATGTTGAATTACCTTATCTAACAATGGCCATTCGTCTTCCGCCCATTTGCCTAGTACAAAATCTACTTGACGTCCCTTGCTATAATTATTACCTATACCAACACGTAATCTTGGATATTGATTTGTTTTGAGTAATTGTTCTATATTTTTTAAACCATTATGCCCTCCTGCACTACCTTTCGGTTTGATTTTAACTTGTCCGAACTGAATATTCAAATCATCGGAAATAACCATCAGGTTTTGTTGCTTTATCTTTTCTTTTTGTAGCCAATAACGCACCGCCTGACCACTTAAGTTCATGTAAGTAGTAGGCTTTAGAAGAACAAACGTGCGGCCTTTGTACCGAAAACTTGCCGTAAACCCATAACGGTTGTTCTTGTAGGACGCCTCAAACTTAGCAGCTAAATAATCGACGACATCAAATCCGATATTGTGCCTTGTGTCGTTGTATTCCACACCTATATTTCCGAGTCCGGTTATTAAATATTTCACACTATTATCCTCCTCTTTTTGAACTTGCGCATCACTAACAATCATTTTTTTTATAAATGCAAATACCTTTTTCATTTATTCTTAAGGTCTTGGAAACTATATCAAAAGCATTAACCACAAAAGACGTAGCATGATAATACATACTACGTCTGTTGATGTTTCAATAAAACTGAATTATATTAGGCCTCTTCGGTTCCTTCTTCAGCAACTGCTTCTGCTTCTTTAGAAGTAGATGAACGCAAGGCACGTGGTACCTCAACGGAAGCAATTGGTATGCCGCCCGCATTCATAATTTCGATTTCTTCAGATACTTTGATATCGCGTATACGGATAGATTTACCTAAATCTAAATGTGCTACGTCTACATTGATAGATGAAGACAAGTTGCTAGGTGTCGTTTTTACTTTTACTTTACGAATCTTCTGCATCAAAACACCCCCTACTTTAACACCTTCAGGTGCCCCAACTAAAGTAATTGGAATTTGCGTGATTAATTTTTTATTTTCAACCAACTCCAAGAAATCAATGTGCATGATTTTGTCAGTAATAGGGTGAAATTGAACGTCTTTGATAATCGCATTTACAGACTTACCGTCGACGTTGACAGAAGCAATTCTAAACTCATTGGTATATATCAAATCGCGAAAAGCTTGTGTAGTTGCACTAAAGTGGACATTTTGAGCACCACCATAAACAACGCAAGGTACTAAACCATTATTACGAAGCGCTTTAGTACTTTTTTTACCAATCTCAGTTCTCAAAGTACCTTCTATTGCTATTGTTTTCATTTCTTTATTAATTTTTATTCTAAAATCACATGTATTTATGGACGTGCAAAGATATGAAAAGTTTTAGTACCAACAAAATTAAACGCTTTAATTTATAAAATCCTTCATTTTTTTAATCGCAGCTTGATTTTCTTCTAAAGTCATTGCCGCAACAATGTCTTTAATTTCCCGTTTGGTTAGATGCAAACTCAAGGAGGCACGCTTATCTAGCGTAGATGGCTTATATACAAATTTGACCACATCCACTTTATTGTAGCCTATTTTAGATTTTAAATAGGAAATATATGCATCATGATGATAGCTTTGAAGGGCATCTACCGAAAAAACAGGTACTACAGGATTAAAAGCTAACTCAGACAAAGATTTGGAACTAGCCGCTTCTATAGGTTCTTTGTCGTCGTACGAACGAATCGACACTAAGACAACACCACTTGTGTTTTCTCGAATCCATGTCCTGAAAATTGCAGCAAAACGCGTAGCTGTTTCCAATCCAAAATTATCCCTAAATCCAGCATCCATCAAACTAAGTGTGGGCTGAGACGGCATTTGTACACTCGGAAAAATAAAAGGGAAAGTTCCACTCATACGCAAGGCAGATGCAAATCGTAAATTGAGCGGATTGTGTCGACTAAACAGGGCCGCATAATCTACTGCATCTATCCCCTGTTCTTCGCCTGCACCTTGATAACTAAAAGGAGGACGCATCATATAACTGACGCCTTGCGGCGAAATCAACATCATCCTGCTATCGTTGGTAATCATTGGTGACAAAAACATCATAGGAATCAAAGCCTCTTTTTCTGGCTTTTTATAATAATTCAAATCCATATCCATGAGGCCTTCTGTATTTTCGATAAACTGTTGTTCAAATACATAGCCCCTATCTTGCTTGTAAGAATAGCCATTCACCTCTCGTCGCACCCAAGGTATAAAAATATCATTGACCAAAAAGGTAAAAACCAATGCATTAGCCAAGTCTTTGCAAGTATATTCTAAATATTTTTGATGGTACAAGTCGATCGACTTCCCCTGCATTTTCTGATGATATAATTCTCGATATATTGATGCCCCCCACATGCCGCCGGATGACCCTGTCATTAATGCTGTATGTGGCATCAATTGACCTTCGAGGGCATGGTCTAGTTCTCTAATTACATGATTGGCCCAAAGACTTGCGCGGATACCTCCACCACTTGCGCATATTAATACTAATTTGGGTTTAGTAGATGCTTGGTTTGTTTTAAATTTTTCAAGCCAGTTGTCTAGAATAGACAAGGTGTTTTTGCTGTCTAGCTGAAATTGTTTTTTAGAGGCAATAGAATCTAAAGCATTTAAGGAATACCTGGTAGGGGTTTGATTGTAATCTAATCCATAGGCTCTATTTTGATAAGAAAAGACCCCCAAGTGCATCATTTGACTGACCAACAGCAACAATATTACCAAGCTAAGCATACGCCATTCGTCCATCCAATACGTCATAGCACCAATAATTGTGGTCAGCACCGAAAACAACAGCAACATACTTGCCGCAGCAGGTATTCTAAAGTAGGTATATTCTACCAATGCTGCCATTAGAATTAAGGCACTAATACTAATACTTTGTATCACCAATGCATTAGCATGGTTTTGCTTAAAAACTCGATCCAATAGCTTGAAGTTGTAGTGCTCAACATTTCTTACGATTCTCCATCTAAAAAATTCCGTCATAAAGTAATCAACGCGCCAGGCATGCTTATAGGGGCCGTCGTTAGATAGGTTGCGCAACCGTTCTTTGCGCTTAACCACAATCGACTTGAGCATCTTGGACAATTTAAGCTTATGCGCTTTACGTTACGACAGCAAATCGGTATTGGTCATTTGAAAATAGAACATCGATAGGAATATCATACACAAAGCCCCTAAAATAAAGCCGGCACAATAAAAACCGACAGCGTATTGCTCGGCGTATTCATTGTACCACTGAAACTCAATGATTCTGTAGATATAATACAGCACAAAAAAAACGGGTATACTACAGTTGTTGAGGCTAAATTTGGCAAAAGGGCGATGCAAAGAGGCCAAGAAAGGAAAGCGAAAGCTATTTAGAATATAGATACTCGAATTCCAAGCAATAAAAAAAGAGCCATAGGCCAAGCCAATGATAAAAAAACTCCAAAAAGAAACCGCTCCAAGATATTCGGGATCTAAAAACAAGTAGTGAATCCCCATTGAAGAACCCACGCCCCCTCGAACAACAACAAACAAAAAAGCCCAAATACCTAAAAAAAGGATATTGTGCTTGAGTTGCATTTTAAGCAACTGTATCGGAAAAGTATAATAAATAGTAAGCAATCGCTGTTTCATGATGATCCAAAGAGCGCATTGAAAATTGAGGCAAAACCAATTGTGGTATTGTGCAAAGTACTAATTCATATTAAGAATAATTAGTTTTTAGAAGATAAGTTGCCAGGAATTTAAAAGACTGTTATAATTAAACCTTTATTTCAAAATAATACAATTATTCTTTACTTTTGTAATACAGCGAAATAATCCAACCTATAACCCCTTACAAACACAATAATTTACTTTTGCTGTTCTAATTAAATACGCGCATCGGTCGAAAAATTCAAAATTCAGCACATGAAAACATTGCTTACTGTCCCCTTAATTCTGTTTTTATCCAGCCTACTACTTGCTCAAGATTTTCATCGTTACACCTTTAGCGAAGATTTTCAATTTACAAAGGAAACCGATTTGTATGGTTATGTATTTGTTCCCTTCGAAGGAAAAATGAGTAATGCCATGTACCCCAATGCAGTTCAAGAGGGTATTGTTTCGTTCACTGTCAATAGTTTTTTTGTACTTATTGACGAACGTGCCCATTTTACTCCTGCTGGCATTTCGGGCAATCCAACCGATGACAAACCCTATCGTTTAAATATTTCGCGCATCAACCGTACTTCTTACGGCTATGAGTTGCGCCTGATGAATATCAAAAACAGAGATTTACAAGGGCATCTAAAAATATACCTTAATGGATATAGTCAGGTTACACAGCTGAAATATCGTCCGACTATGACGGATGCAGAACATACTTATTTCATCAAGTCGACTCCCAAAAATCAGCTAACAATTGATAGTAAGTTTTTTACCCATCAACTCGACGTTGACGTCAATGACATGGAGGCAATTTTTGGGAACAAGCTTTATCCATTTGTTTCCATTGACCACCACAACTACAAAGACCATCGAAAAACAAAGCGCATTTATCCAAGCGACAACATCGATATTCATATAGAGGATAGAATGGTCATGAAAGGCAAGAAAGAAAAACCAATGCCTTGTATGGTTTTTAATACAAGAGAAGGAAAAGAAAAAGTACTGCTTCTTAAAAAAGCCAAAGAAATTCAGCTGCCCCCTAACGAAGGCGGCCGAAAAGCGCTAGAAGTCCCGGCTAAGGATTTGATGACTCAAGAAGAATTTAGAATAATACTGCATCGAGGTGCTAAATCTAAACTTAAAGCAGTAGAATTGCAAAAAAATAAAACGCGAGAATGTGTCTTGTACTATCTGATGCGGTACGGAAAGCGCATGATTGAATAAACAAACACAAGCAAAGTGCCTACAAGGCCTAAGAACATGCCTAAAATACGTTTAACCCTATCGCTTATCATTATATTGGAGGCTTTCTCCTGTTCTTATCTATCTGCACAAATAGACAGCAGCCTTAACGTCAGGAAACTGCAGTTTTTTGAAAAGGCCCCAAGCTTTGACAAGGCGCGTTTTTGGACCCTTACTAGCCTTGGGGCAGGCGCCTATACCGCGGTTACGATAGGCTTAGACCAGGCTTGGTATGCCAACTATGCCCGCAGTAAATTTCACTTTTTTGACGATTGGAAAGGCTGGCGACAAATGGATAAATTTGGTCATGCCATGACTGGATATTTTGAAAGTAAATGGGCCGGTGACCTGTATTCGTGGGCCGGTGTCCCTCAAAAGAAAGCGGCTTGGGTAGGATTTGGAACCGGGTTGCTATTTCAGACTACCCTCGAAGTGATGGATGGGTTTTCGGATAAATGGGGCTTTTCATGGGGTGACATGGGCTTTAATGTTTTGGGAAGTGGCTTGTATCTTGGCCAAGAACTATTGTGGAAAGAACAGCGCATCCGCCTTAAAATGTCGGCCCACCGCCCTAATTACTCAACGGCGCCAATTTTATCGTCAAATGGGCAGGCTTATAGTTCTTTGCAACAGCGTACAGAACAACTATTTGGGACATCTGTTCCAGAATTATTTTTCAAAGAATACAACGGGCAAACAATTTGGCTGTCCGTTAATGTAGCTTCATTT
>CAJQQM010000230.1 GCA_905480485.1 uncultured Aureispira sp. | reverse complement strand
AAACAGCTGCCGCTAACTGGATAAGCACGTATGCTTCCTGTAGCTATACCTACAAATACCCGAATCCACTCGGCTTTTACTGGTTCAAAAATACGGGAAGCAATTATACTGCCCCCGACTATGATGGTGTTCAACATACAGGTACAATAGGCAACATATCGGGCATCAACTACGGGGAATGGTCGGGTATTACAAGTTTTTCTGGTGGTTCGGGAGCGATTATTCTGACGCCTGACCCTCTACTTAAAACTGAATGGCTTTACTTTGACGGCGTTAGTAACAATAAAATAAATTACTTACGTTGGGCGACAGAATCAGAGGAACAATGCGATTATTTTAATTTGCAACGCAGCAAAGATGGTCAAAGCTTTGAAAACATTGCATCGATTGCTACACTTGGTGGTGCTCAAACCAATCAATATAGTTTTGATGACGAATATCCATTTGCTGGCGAGAACTACTATCGTCTAGAACTTATCAATAATGATGGCTCTAAAGAGTATAGCAATACTGTTTTGTTGCTTATATCCGAAGATAATTTAGATTACGTATTTTATCCAAACCCCAGTAAAGGTTTGGTCTTTTATCAATTCGAATCAGAAGGCAATGAATCGATCCGATTTGAAGTGGTGGATGTATTAGGGCGCATTGTGCACCAACAAAAAAATACAAGCAGCAATGGCATCAATAAAATACCGGTATCCCTACATCAATTTGCTATCGGCAGCTACATGATACGGGTATTTAACGAAACAAGCGGTCGTGTACACACGACTAAAATTATCAAAACGGTGCCCTAATCTTCTTTATTGACTAATCTTATAAAAGACCTTGAATTTTAGAATTCAAGGTCTTTTTTTATTTTTATCATTTTTCTTATTAATTTTAGATTTGACCAAAGAACAAGGGCAAAACCACCATGAAAGAAAGCAAACTCCATCTCATCGATCAACCATCAGCACCTGCCTCTCAACAACAGTTTGTTTCTGTTATTGTGCCTGTCGCACTCCCCAAACTTTACACCTATTCCATTCCATTTCATTTACAAGGAGTTTTAAAGGTAGGTATTAGGGTAGAAGTTCAATTTGGAAGAAACAAGCTTTATTCTGCTTTAGTTTATAAAATTCATCAAACGCCTCCTGAAGGCTATAAAGCAAAGCCAATTTTGAGTGTGCTTGACTTCGACCCTATTGTATCAGAAAGTCAGCTAAAACTTTGGGAGTGGATGCGTAGTTACTATGCCTGTACTTTAGGAGAAGTAATGAATGCCGCCTTACCCGCAGGTCTTAAACTTACAAGTGAAAGCAAAATATTATTACGTCCTGATTTTACTGAAGAACAATTTGAACGAGAGGATTTGAGTGAAAAAGAGTACATCATATTGCAGGCCTTGTATAATAGAATAGAACTAACGGTTGAACAAATCAGAGAAATTATAGAGCAAAAGACTGTTTATCAGCATATCAAACGTTTGATTCAAAAAAAATTGATTTTTGCCAAAGAATCACTCAAGTTAAAATACAGCCCCAAAACTATTGATATTGTACACTTGTCAGAACCCTACAAAAGTGATCCTAGTAAGCTAGAACAGGCCTTCGAAATTATTGGACAACGGGCTATGAAACAAGCTGCTACCCTATTGACTTATATTCAACTGAGCAAAGAATCTAAACAAGTTAAAAAAAGCGACCTTTACCAAGGTGCCGGTATTGACGCAGCAATATTAAAAAAATTAGTAGACAAAAAAATATTGGAAATAGAGCCTGTCGAAATTAGTAGGCTATCTGAATATCAGGGCAATCTACTAGACCATAATCATTTGTCCGAAGCACAAGCCGCTTGTTTTACCGCTATCAAAGATCACTTTAGCACTAAAAAAGTAGTGCTGCTACACGGCGTAACCGGTAGTGGCAAAACTCAGGTATATATAGAGATGATTGAAGCTGTAATTGCCAAAGGTCAACAGGTCCTTTACTTGTTGCCCGAAATTGCATTAACAGCACAAATAGTCAGTCGTTTGCAAAAGTATTTTGGCGATAAAATTGTGGTATCTCATTCCAAATTCAACAACAACGAACGCGTTGAAATTTGGCAACGTGTACTCGACGGGGTTCCCTTAATTCTTGGTGCACGTTCCGCTTTATTTATGCCGTTTCAAAATCTTGGATTAATCATTGTTGACGAAGAACACGACCCGTCTTACAAACAAAATGACCCGGCCCCTAGATACAATGCTCGTGATACCGCTGTTTTTTTGGCCCATTTGCATCAAGCAAAAACACTCTTAGGTACGGCAACCCCTTCCTTAGAATCGTATTACAATGCCAAACAAAACAAATATGGATATGTACTGTTAAGCGAACGCTACGGCGGGGCTTCCCTGCCCGAGATTCAAATAATTGACGCGGGTGAGGAGCGCCTAAAAAAAAGAATGAAATCCCATTTTACCGTTCAACTTTTAGAAGCTATTGAACATACACTTGCCAAAAAGGAACAGGTAATTCTGTTTCAAAATCGCCGTGGTTACGCACCCGTTTACACCTGTAATGTGTGCGGGTGGACTGCCGAATGTAAAGATTGTGATGTTAGCCTTACCTATCACAAACACAGCAATGACTTACATTGTCATTATTGCAACTATCGAAAAAGCATGCCTAAGGCCTGTCCTGCTTGCGAGAGTAATAGTCTTATTATTAAAGGTTTTGGAACTGAAAAAATTGAAGATGAATTAGACCTGTTTTTGCCCGATGTTAAAGTGGCTAGAATGGATTGGGATACCGTAAAAGGTAAACATGGACATGAAAAAATTATTGAATTGTTCGCAAGTAAAAAGGTAGATATCCTGGTTGGAACTCAGATGATAACGAAGGGTTTAGACTTTGATAATGTTGGATTAGTCGGGGTACTCAGTGCAGACCAAATGCTCTTTTTCCCTGATTTCAGATCAACTGAACGCGCTTTTCAATTACTTTTACAAGTAAGTGGTCGTGCTGGCAGAAAACAAAAAAAAGGAATAGTATTAATACAAGCGTTTAACATAGACCACCCTGTACTCAAAGAAGTTCAGCAAAATAATTTTGATGCTTTCTTTGGCAGAGAATTACAGGAGCGCAACGAATTTGCCTATCCTCCTTTTCAGCGACTGATTAAGATTCAGCTAAAACACAAGAAATCGGATATGGTAGATAAAGCAGCTCATTTTTTGGCCGATGCTTTAAGAGACAAACTTGGAGACCGTTTGTTGGGCCCGTCTACTCCAAGTATTGCACGCGTAAGAAGTTACTTTTTGCGAGATATTATGATCAAAGCTGGTAAGAACAACGAAAAACTAAGCAGCATAAAATCCTATATTTTGCACGTATATCAACATCTAAAAGCACAAAAAGGCTATTCCACAATCCGTGTCGTCATTGATGTTGACCCTTACTAGTTTATTCTAATAATTAGATTATTTCATTCGATAAAATAGCAACTTAAATTCTATCTTTTCGTTTATATTATAATAGAATTATATTTTAAAGCAATGCTTTAGAGCATCGCGGATATCCCTTTTTATATTTAACCAATTATAAACCAATTTATTATGCCAAAACCCAATCTCGCGATCTTTGGCAGCGGTCCTGCAGCACTTTTAGCCGCAGAACAGCTTTGCAAACATTTTGATGTTCATATTTACGAAAAAGGGAAAACCATCGGCCGAAAATTTTTGGTCGCTGGCAAAGGTGGTTTTAATCTAACCAATGTAGCCAAAGATGAAGCTCTCTATAGTCAATACACTAATAACAACATTATCAAAGAAGCCCTGAAACAGTTTAATTGTACACAAACTAGGTCTTGGTTAAAGGAATTGGGCATCCCCACCTATGTGGGCTCAAGTGGACGTGTTTTTCCAGAAAAAGACATCAAGCCGGCGCAAGTGCTTCAGCAAATTAAAGACAAACTTATTAGCCACGAAGTTCGGTTTCATTATTTTCATGAATTTGTTGGTTTTGATGACAAACAACAACCTGTGGTTCAAACAGAATCTACCCGCTTTACGGTAAACGCCGACTTTTATATATTTGCACTAGGGGGCGCCTCTTGGTCGGTAACAGGATCTAATAAAGATTGGCTACAACCCTTCGCAAAGCTTGGTATCAAAACTATACCTTTCGAAGCTTCTAATTGCGGTGTGGACGTCTTATGGCCCGAAAATTTTAAAAACAATTATGCGGGTACTTACCTCAAAAACATCCAAGTTTCTGCGGGTTTGAAAGTGCGACGTGGCGAATTGACGATTACTGAATATGGATTGGAGGGCAATGCCCTTTATCCGCTTATACCATCTATTCGGAGCGGTCTAAAAACAGCGCGTCTGAATGAAATACATATCGACCTAAAACCCAACAATACGCATCATCAGCTAATTGCTAAAACAAAAGGAAAAAAAATATCTACTAAAAATTATGCCTATGAATTCAATCTTACAAAAACAGCTTTGGCAATGACTAAATTGTTTACTCCAAAAGAAAATTATATCTCGCCAGAACGATTTGTCGAGATATTAAAATCGCTAGTCATACCCATTTCAGCCCTGCGACCGATCGAAGAATCTATCTCAACTGTTGGCGGTATTTCCCTTTCTGAAATCAATAATTCGTTTGCTCTCAAACAAAACCCAAATACCTTTATTATTGGAGAGATGCTCGATTGGGATGCACCTACGGGTGGCTTTTTGTTACAAGGCTGTTTTTCTTCAGCGTATGTAGCAGCTTCCAATATTCGACAGCTAGCTGCTTCTACTAATCCTTAAAATTCCTCCTCATTATTGCTCTAAGCAATTTTCTAAGCATAATAAATGAACTTTGTAGCCATCGATTTTGAAACTGCCACTTACCACAGACACAGTGCCTGTGCAGTCGGTATTGTCACCGTCAAAGACAGCGTTATTACAGACGAATATTACACCTTGATTCAGCCTCCTGAAAACCAATATTTTTGGCAGAATATCCGCGTGCACAAAATAAAACCAGAAGAAACGGAAGGCCTTCCTACTTTTATTGACTTGTTTCCTGAGTTCATTAAACGATTGGATGGTCAGCTAATTGTAGCCCACAACGAAGCGTTTGATCGTAATGTAATGCGGGGCAGTATGGAATATTATGGCTTGAATTATGATGATTTTAATATGGGGTTCCGTTGGGAGTGCACGGTTAAGATTTATCGTGCAAAGGGCTATAAACCTGCCAAATTAAGTGCCTGCTGTGCACGTCAAGGCATCCCTTTGAACCATCACCATGCCTTGTCTGATGCTGTTGGCTGTGCCAAATTATACCTTATGCAATAACCATAAAATAGGGCATTATGCTTTTTTATTTTGTTCATCACGCAAAACAGAACGGACCATATTGACAGCAGATAATGCACCTCTTGACAGTATACGCATGGGCCAACGTTCTTTCATTTTGAGTTGCTTCATGATTAGCCGTTCAGAATAGCCCTTTTGATGCAAGCCTACCACTGAACCGTAAAAGCGTTCAAAAAATTGCAACTTCTGTTGTAATAATTTTTTCTCTAGTGCTTCTAAATGACTATGGCTGCAATAAAAATAATCGAAATCTAATGCTAACAAAGCTTTTAGCGACTGAATTTGTTGTGCTACACTCTCGGTGGCTATAAAATAGCGAATATAATGATGTACGTACAAATCGCCCGTAAACAACCAACCTTCATTCGCTTCATAAAAGCACAAATGATCATCAGAATGTCCGGGTGTTTCAATACTCTCAAAACAGTAACGATTGGTTTCGATGACACCATCCACTGGCAAAACAGAATCTGTTGCCTCCAAATTCCCCCAAACCCTTCTTTCCAAAAAATTTAGCTTAGGCGGATTTTTTATTATTTGAGCACAACGGGGATGCGCGAAAACAGGTCGCTTAGCTTGGTTTAATAGGTATTTTAGATTGCCACAATGATCTTCATGATGATGTGTCAGGGCAATTTGATCAATCTTTAATTGCTGAAACAAAGCCGCTGCCTGACGCTGTGCATTGCTAGGCCCTGTATCAATCAGCAAGCCATCTACCCAAAAAACATAAACAGACATATCTAGCTTAGGGGCAACCGAAACATGCATTCTGAAACGTTGAACTATGTTGTTTTTAGTCATCTATGTTTGTTGAAATAGGCCTAGTTAAAACGTCCTTGAGGCCGTACAAATTTATACTGTCCTATAGCAGGCTTGTTGTTTTTAACAAACGTTATTTTGGTCCAGTAAATGTTGGTTTTGCCTAATTGACCGCGTATCCAATTTTTTTTTCCTTTGTCAATCGCACAAGAATAATCAAGCAAAAGATATTCATTTTCTCCAGTTTTTTGAACACTCGGAAAGGCACAATCTCCCGTGGTACCAAAATCATGTAAATGAATTAAGCTGTGATTGCTTGTATCAATGCGAAACAGCGCGGTTGTCTTTTTTCGAAACGAATAATCGATCAAGTTATTTTTATAACGTTGTGGCTTTCGGGCAAATTTCCCACTCAGATTACGTCTCGAAATCAAATAAAAATCACCTTGATGTTTAAAGATATACGGACTGTCAAACTTGTACTCCGAATACCAATACTCCATCTTTTCCCATTGACCTGCAGCCGCATGCATCATATAGGCCCCATCAAATTCGAGACGTGCAATACCCCACAAATCTCCTTTGCTATCTACATCAAAGGCCATTTCAGCTATAGCTCGGGGATGATCTAATTGTGGCTGTTCGCTAATTGGCAACCAATCTATCCCATTATCACTTACAAACAAACGCAGGGCACAGGCTTCTTTTAATTTATATTCATTAATCCCTTCATACGAGGATAAATAATACTTGCCTTTGTAGGCTTTGATGCGCCAAGGAACATAGCCCAGGGGAATAGCTGTTATTTCCTTAATTGGGGCCCATTCTTTTTCGTCAAAACTTGTTTGAAAAATACCTTGAGGTTCAAACTTAAATCGTTTTTTCCCGCCTTTAAAAAACATAAAAAATAATTGTTGCTCATCGGCATAAAAACGGGGTTCACGAACATCTGAACCAAGAGCAATTTCGAGTTCGAATGCCCACTCTTCAAAATCAGTTGTACTAATAATATACATCTTGGTTTTGGCCGAAGCGAAATGTGAAGGGGCCGTCCTAAAAGCAACATAATAGCGCCCTTTCCATAGGTATACATCGAGGTTGTTGTTAGCGTTTTGAGTCTGTACCTCTTTGGGTAAATTATCCGAAGGAATAATTTGTTGTAAATCTGTGTGTAGAATCGAAGATTGTGCCCAAAGCTGCCCTCCTAACAGTACTATTAATAAGATTTGAAGCGAAATACTAAGGATTTTTGATGGTTTCATTATGCAAATAGATAATTATAAAGTTCTTCTACTTTACTAACCGCGATTATTTCAATGTCATATAGTTGCCTATCGATTCCTTTTAAATTAAATTTAGGAACAAAAATTTGTTCAAAACCTAGGCGGTTAGCCTCTTGAATCCGCTGTTCAACACGCTGAATCGATCGGATTTCACCCGACAGTCCTACTTCTCCGGCAAAACACAAGGTACTAGACAAGGCAACATCTTCTAAAGAGGATATCAAGGCACTAATAATCGCTAAATCAATGGCCGGGTCATTTACTTTTATACCCCCTGCAATATTTAGAAAAATATCGTTGGAAGCAAATTGAAATCCACAGCGTTTTTCGAGAACAGCTAACAACATACTCAGTCTTCGCAAATCGAATCCTGTAGCCGATCGCTGCGGCGAACTATATACTGCTGCACTCACTAATGCTTGTGTTTCTATAAGCATAGGACGAATCCCTTCCAAAGTAGCTGCTATTGCTGAACCGCTTAAACGATCTTCCTTTTGAGATAATAGTAATTCGGAGGGATTAGAAACCTCCCTCAAACCACTCCCAACCATTTCATAGATACCCAATTCTGAGGTAGATCCAAATCTATTTTTAATCGTTCGCAGGATGCGGTGTGTATAATTCCTATCTCCTTCAAATTGTAAAACTACATCAACTATATGCTCTAAAACTTTTGGACCGGCTATAGCACCGTCTTTGGTAATATGCCCAATTAGAAATACGGGGATAGCCGATTCTTTGGCAAAGCGTTGTAATTCGGTCGAACATTGTCGAACTTGAGACACAGCACCTGGCGCAGCATCGATAAGCGCTGTTGTGATGGTTTGTATAGAATCAACCACCAAGATATCGGGTTGCAACTGATCTGCCTGCGACAACAAATTTTCGAGGCTTGTATCGGCCATAATGTAACAATCCGACAAGTTTCCACCCAATCGATCGGCGCGCATTTTAATTTGCTCTTCGCTTTCTTCGCCAGAAACATATAAAACTTTAGCGTTTAACTCCAATGATAGTTGTAACATCAATGTTGATTTTCCGATACCCGGTTCTCCTCCGATCAGCACCATCGAACCATCTACAATTCCACCCCCTAACACTCTATTGAATTCGGCATCATGTGTTTGACGACGCATGGTCGTTCCTGTGCGAATGGTATCTAATTTTTTGGGCCTTGGTTTTTCGCGTTTCTTCCCTTTTTTCCAAGCGCTTTTAGCTGCTTCTTTGGGAGAGGCCTTTACCAAAATTTCTTCTTGAATACAATTCCATTCCTTGCAGGCAGAACACTGCCCCGCCCATTTAGAATAGGTCGTTCCGCAAACGGTGCAAGCAAATACTTTTTGTACTTTTGCCATCAGCTTCTTGGCTTATTTTTCGTTATTGAAATAAATCTTATAATACTTCATTCCTTTTTCATCGTCATAACCACGTTCCAAAAAACCCTCGGCCTGTGCTTCAGAAGAAAGGATTTTAATTTCCATTTGTGTATCCAATTGAATATTATTCTTGAAACTACGTTTTGCTTTTTTGACGACGGGTTTGGAAATAAAAAAACCATTATCTGCGGTATCTTCAATGCCTAATTTTTCTTGAAATTCTTGTTTGTGCGCTTCGAAAGAATCCACTTTATCATGATTATCTTCAAAAATGACTTCTTTAAATTCTTGCTCTTCAAATTCTTTATAATGCTCAAAATAATCTTTTGATCGATTGAGGAAATCGACACGTTCATGCTTATCCTCCTCTTTAAATGCTTTTTTGCCAAACTCTTTACACATATCCAAGTAGGCTTTGGTGTGAAAGCGCTCATCTTGCACCTGTGTTATGGACAAAAATTCATCTTTCCAATATTTAGCATCAGCACTTTTTAAATCGATCGATACAACACGGAATCCCGACTCTTTTTCTTTGTTGAATACCAAACAGCCTTTATCCAAATTCGAAATATCGGTACCTTGTTCAAAATCCAATGTCCACTCTTCTTCTTCGTCTAGTTTAAGCTTGAGATAGGTATCTTTATTTTCTGCTTTGAATATGCCAATAGCATCCACCATTTCATCCTCCACGACACAATCTTTAAAGTAAGCCACATACAACTCTCCTCCTTTAATTTTTACATGATTGGACTTGTCATAAAGGTGCTTAAGGATGTGTATTGATTGTTCGTAGAAATGTTGTTCAGGGTCTTCAAAAATAGCCGTACAATAATTATATATTTCATTCATACTAAGGTCGGCCTCATGATTGAATTCATATAAATCTTCTAATTTAAAACTGCCAATAAAGTAGGTCATCAACACCTCTCGTAGTTCATCGGTCAGATTAAATAATTTTTTTGCTACTCCTATACCTTCTTCCATCGATTTATTGCCTACGCGATGCAAAACGAGCTGCTCCATGAGTATTTGATCGATATGAATATTTTGTTCCATTTTTTCTCTTTGATATAATATTAATGAATGCTTTATTTAGCATCTTTTCTGTAATAATACAAATAAGGATAGCTGTCGTCTACCTTCGGCAAAAAATCTTTATCGGCTTCATTTAGTTGCTGATAGGCTGCCTTGATGTACCATTGTGGGCTATGATAATGTAATTTTTTTAGCCCAACCGGTGTCAAACCATTTAATTGTTTTCTTTTGATTCTATTCGCTTCTTTTTTGGGCAAATCAGACGATATATGTTTGTAGCGTTTCAATCCTGCCGTAAAAACAACACGTTCCTGGATATTTTGATAAAAACGATACCCCCCTTCTTTCTCTTCGTCATACCAATTCCGTTGGCCAATAAATTGGTATTTAAATCCCGGTGCCCATAATAAGGTGACAGGATCCTGAAAATATTCAAATCGATGGACTCGATTGGGTAAAATAGAAGCTACTTTTTGCACAAAATTATTATTTCCTATAGTACGGGGGCAAGCGTAGGCATAGATGTTTTGTACATCAAAACCCGCCGACTTTAAGTAGGTTCCGGAAATAATAGCAAGGGCCGCACCCAAGCTATGTCCTGATAACCATATTTTTTTGTTTGAAGCTCCAAATTCATCAAGCGTTGTCATTAACGCATCGCGAATCAAGTCGAATGATTGCCAAAAACCGGTATGCAGCTTGGTCCCTACCAAAGCACCCCCGGCATTTACTTGACTTATTTTGAGGTCGGTGCCGATCCACTCTGCCCATTCACTTTGACCAACATCGTCGGTGCCTCTGAATAAAATAAAAATAGTAGTGGGACTCGAAATAATCATCAACTCAGGGTCGAGACTCGATTGATATTTGATCCCCAAAAACCGATAGTGCCCGGTATGACTTTTTTGGATGTACTTAAACTGTACATAATCATTAACCACTATATTTTGTTTTGCAGCGACATCATAGGGCATAAAGTAATGCTTGAACCGGGCTCTAAAGGCCTCTTCGAAATTAGAGTCATTGACAGGATTATTTTGTTTTATCCATTCAGAAGACGGAATAAACTCTAGCGGTTTTGCTTCATTTTCCAAGTATTTAAGCTGATATTCTAACTGATCTAAATACATCATTCCCGTTAGCTTGGCAAGCAAATATACGTTTATTGCATCCACTCCTGCTGCAGTGTCGTTAAATTGCTTCATACAATTAAATTCACTGACAGGAGCTTGAATTTCATCCCAATAATTGCAACTATCAACCTGAGCATTAACCCTGAAAGTTGCTAGAAAAAAAAAGAGTATTGGTATCATCAGACCTTGCATTAGGATTCAATTTGAATAACAATTTTACCAAATTGCTTGCCATCGTTCATATATTCAAAGGCTGCATTTCCTTCATTCATAGACCACACAGAATCTACTACAGGAACAATTTTGTATTGATCCACCAATTCAATCATTTGTTTGAATTCCTGATTATTGCCCATCGTAGAACCCATCATAGTCAACTGCTTCCAAAACATTTTTTGAGGGTTTACCTTAAAGCTTCCCCTAGTACCACCATAAAATACAATTCGCCCTCCAAAGGCGGCTATATCTAAAAAATGTTTAAATCCTGCCCCCCCTGCACTATCGATTATTAAATCCAATCCACCGATAGCTTGCTGAATCAAATCCATGGGCCATTGATCATTTTTGTAATTAGCCCCCGAAACGGCTCCCATAGCTAAGGCTTTATTGATTTTTGCATCTGAAGAAGAGGTTACATATACCTTAGCACCAATGGCTACTGCCATTTGAAAAGCCATCAAGGCAACACCCCCTCCTACACCTGATATGAGTACTTTGTCGGATGCTTTAATTGACCCTCTCGAAAACAGTGCCCGATAGGCAGTCATACCTGCCAAAGGCAATGCTGCCGCCTCTTCAAAACTCAGATGAACAGGTTTGAGGTGTATTTGCTGAACATTTACTGCCACATACTGTGCCAGGCATCCATTATCAGGCATTCCTAAAATACGGTAATCCAAGGGTTGTACAAGGGGGTCGTCATGCCAACCTATCCCGGGGTTAATAATTACCGAAGCCCCCATCCACTTAGCATCCACTCCTTCTCCTAGTTTTACGACCCGACCAGCGCCATCCGAGCCCAATATAACGGGTGTTTTGATCCCAGGATATAAGCCTTGTGTAATGTATACATCTCGATGATTAAGCGCTGCAGCTTTAAGTTCGACCATTACCTGCCCTGCTTTTAAAGTGGGTGTTTGAACCTCTTCTAAGCGTACTGCTTCTTTGGGATTCATCAACATCAATGCTTTCATATAATGCGTACTATTTAGAGTGTAAGTAAATTTGAGACAAAGTTAGGACATTCAACAAAATATTGTAGTATCTGTTGGTGAATGTTGTCTTTAAATATTGGAATTTTTGCCGGTAATATCAAAGTTGTAGATACAATCGACCTTAACTGTACGAACCACTACGCTTGACAATTATGGGAAATTCTTTGTACAAACCAAATGGTTTGCCCGAACGTAGCCGTTGTTTGAGGGGCCTGAATAAATCACGAATGCGTTTGGACTTTATTCTTTTGTATGATTTAGTTAGTACTATAGCAAAATGCGGATCGAAAGTATGAATTTTTCCATTTACCCAATAATCTCCACGTTTTAGGTACATAATACGGCCCAATCGGTAGGGCTTGCCCTTAAACTGTTCGGTACCACGCCATTTGAGGATTTTACCTATACAAATGATGTAGTCTAAATCTACATTGTGTTCGTTAGGGATGTCAGAATCAGAAGATTTTTTTTTGAATGGGTACTCAGCTAATATCGTTAAAGGCTGAATAAGCATGTAGGGTTTGCCCAACATGTATCGGTAATCTTTTTTAAGTTGATCTTCAATTTCTTTTTTGGTGTAACGCTTGATATAACGATGGTCTTCTTTTGAATTTTTGGTAATATCTAATCGAGCTTTACGGTTTTCTTTTTTGTAAGCTAAAACAGGTTCGGGTTTTGAACCTGATGTCATACTATCAAGCCAATCAGAACCATCTTCTTGAACGGAATTATCCGCTGAGTCGCTGCTGTCATCCGACCCTAAAAATGCAGCTAAATCATCGTCTTCTTCTTCCTCTTCCTCGTCGTCCAAAAATGCAGCTAAATCATCGTCTTCTTCTTCCTCTTCCTCGTCATCCAAAAATGCAGCCAAATCATCGTCTTCGTCTTCCTCTTCCTCGTCGTCCAAAAATGCAGCTAAATCATCGTCTTCGTCTTCCTCTTCCTCGTCGTCCAAAAAAGAGGACAAATCATCATCATCCCCTGCATCTTCCTCCAAAAAAGAAGACAAATCGTCCGCTTCTACATCATTGTTGTGTTCGTCAATCATAGCAATTTTATTAGATCAGATAATGGATTAAAACCAATGTGGCCAACCGCTAAATCAGCCCTAACAATATAAGTCTATTTTTAAAAAAATGAAAGAAAAGTGCACAAAAGCCTAGCGGAGGAAATGCGGCCTTACTATTTGCTCCACTTTAACCACCAAGGTAGCTTGTTTAGTGTATAATTATAGTAAGGAACGTTGAGCGCACCAAATCCTTTGTAAAAACGTGCTATACCTTCGACAGAAGACCCCTCAAAGTCGATGAATTTTCGTTTGTTTGACTCTCGTTGAATAACCGCGTCTAACAAAAAAGCCATAGCCCCTTTATCTTTACCCTCGGCAGTACTAACGTTCATAAGGTTGACCATATCCATCCCGTTAAACATAAAAAATATGGCTGATTGAAGCTGTTTTGTATGATCTTCGGCCGTCATGATTACGCCTTTGCCTCGATGCAAGCAGTTATAAATGATGCGATGCGCTGCATGATATAAGGCATCGGGATGCCGAACCCCTTTTTCTTCCTGTGCTTTTTTGACAGCCGCGACAAATTTTTCTGGTTTCAGGTTGCTATTAAGAAAAAAATCATGCTTCCATGCTTTTTTGATATTTCGCTTTACATTCTTTGAATAGTTTTGATGTATATTTTCATACGATTGATTCAAATCTAGTCTATAATTATCTTTGAGTTGAATGCTTGCATCTTTTAATTTGAGCACACTTTTGTTGCCGTCGTTGAAGGCTATCTCCTGAAACTTAAACTCGCTTGGTATTGCCTCGATGAAATGATGAATACGTTCTTGGTTGCATACATTGACCGAAAAAAGCCCTAATTGCTGGCACAAAAGAGGTTTGTATAGTTGTTTTATCCCCATCAGTTTGCGATTAAACACCAAAGGAAATACAGACTGATAATCTCCTTCAACAAGCCCTACCCAATCTTCGGCAACATTATCCAAATACCAAGTATATCCGTATATTTTACTATTGGCAGCATAATGAACACAACCGTTCCATTTTGGAGCTTCAATAGCTTCTCTTGACAACAATCTCACATCCATATCATTTATTTTTTGCGCTAGGTTTTATTGTGTGTTTCTAAGGGCCTCTTTTGACATATCCACCAACCATTTTTCATCTTCTTTTAGCAAAATAAGCCGTACCTCCTCTGTAGACTCCTCAAAGCAACAAAGGGTACAACTTGCTTTGTTGTCATCTATCAAACAGCTTGCCTTTTTTAAGTTGCTCGATTCGACTTGTTGGTTTTGATTAGCTTGATTAGACCCCGACCTACCGTCCGAAAGTGTCTGAAGCATGTTCAACACCTCTTTGGTAGAAGTTGTAGACAAGCGCTTAGCTTGTTCTATATCATGATTCATCAAAGCGTTAGCAAACATGAGTGCTACTTTCTTAGGATTTTTGTAATTTATTTTAGTATTGCTCGAAGCACAAGAGAAATAAAGAAAAGCAACGCACACAAACAATGTTACTCGAAAAATTGAACCGGTCATTTTTTAAATTTTAAAACTTTTGTAACCAATAGCAGGCTGCTTAACTTATCCCTCAGCGTTTAGTTTTAGAATATTTATACTAACAACTATAACAACGGAACAGACCAAGGGTTTTGAATCGCAGGCCTTATTCTTGGAGATCAAAAAAACTTGCTAATTTTATGCTAGTTTCGGCCATCTGTTAGGCAAAAAAAGAACGTCTAACGATGGCATTAAAGCACTAGTAATTGATGGGCTAAATTATACATTTAATTAAATAAAGTATAGAAAAAGCAAGCTTTTGACCTAAAGAGGTCCTTTTTAATTCAGATTAAATTTCTTAATTTTTTGCAACGAACATCAATTTGCCACTAAATCATAGTATATTGTTATGCTGTATTTATTTTTATTTTATAGAAACCAACACAAACCCTACATTTAAATTACTAAAAATGACCATGCTTCAATCAATGACCGGATTTGGCCGCGCCGAAAAAAACACGAATAATCAACAAATTGTTGTTGAAATTAAAAGTGTAAATAGCAAAGGCTTTGATCTTAGGATGAAAATTTCTCCGCGTTATGCTAGTCAGGAGATGATGCTCAGAAAATTGATCAACGACTCCCTACTGCGAGGAAAAATCGATCTTTTGGTTTCGGTTGATACCACCGACGAAAACGAACATAGTATTAACCAACAAGCTTTCAGCAACTATTACAAAAGTATAACTACTTTGGCTGATTCCGTCAAAATCAATGAAGGTGATTTGCTCAATACTATTTTGCGTTTGCCCGGAGTTGTAGAACAAAACAATGATAAAATTGATGCAGAACAATGGCGAACTGTATTAGAAACCATTCAGGAAGCAATCAGTGCATTGTGTTTGTACCGCGCTGAAGAGGGTGCTGCTACCGCCCTTGATATTCAAAAAAGGCTGAAGCAAATATCAATATTGCTAGAAGCTGTTGACCCGGCCGAAAACGAGCGAATAGACAAAATTAAGGCCCGTTTAATGAGCAGCTTAGAACAAATAGAACTCAAAGGAAAAGTAGATGAGAATCGCCTCGAACAAGAAATGATCTATTACTTAGATAAGTTTGATTTGAACGAAGAAAAAATGAGACTAAAACAACATTGTGAATATTTCGTAGAAGAAATGCAACAAGATGTGATGTCTAAAGGCAAAAAGCTCAATTTTATCCTTCAAGAAATGGGCCGGGAAATCAACACCTTAGGTTCGAAAGCCAATTCGGCAGATATACAACGATTGGTTATTCAAATGAAAAACGAAGCTGATAAAATAAAAGAGCAACTCGCCAATATTCTGTAGTAGGCACTAATTTTTCTGCCACGAAATCAATCATAATTATGGAAAATGAATTCTCTAATTGGCGCAACAAACTACATGAAATTATCTTTGGTGCCGACACCAAAACAGGTAAGATTTTTGACATTAGTCTATTGCTGTTAATTATTATTAGTGTTGTTTTAGTAATGCTTGAGAGTGTTTCTTCTATCAACGACGTTTATGGACAATGGTTTCATATCGCCGAATGGGTTATTACGATATTTTTTACCATAGAATATGTGCTACGTTTGATATGTGTATTCAAACCAAGTAAATACATTTTTAGTTTTTATGGTATTATTGATTTGATATCTATTTTGCCTTCTTATATCGAACTTTTCCTAGGTATTTCCAATTACCTTTCTGCAGTCCGTGCTATGCGCCTTCTTCGGGTATTCAGAATTTTTAAACTTGCAAAATTCCTTAAGGAAAGCAATCGTTTGATGGATGCACTTAAGGCAAGTCAAGCCAAAATTACCGTATTTATTTTCTTTGTATTAATGGTGGTGATTGTGATTGGTTCGCTCATGTATTTAATTGAAGGAGGCCCTAATTCTGACTTTACAAGCATACCACGTAGTATCTACTGGGCTATTGTAACCCTCACTACGGTAGGCTACGGAGACATTGCACCTGTTACAGGAACCGGACAATTTATAGCCGCTATTGTAATGCTAATGGGTTATGCAGTCATTGCTGTGCCGACCGGGATTGTCTCGGCAGAAATTGCTCAAAGTGGCGATAAAAAAGATGATGATAATTACTCTGCTAAATCTTGTCAATCTTGCTTGAGCAACGACCACGATAAAGATGCACAATTTTGCAAACATTGTGGTGAATCTTTGTAAACATTGCCCTTTAATTCTGCCTCAGCTAGCTAAGTGCTACAAGTCGCCAAAACAATGCTAATCAGCCCAATAACTCAACACTTCAAGCCTTCCTAACAGCCTTTGTGCACCATCATTTATTAATATTCATAAATATTAGATATAGGCTAATCAAATAATTAAGCTTTCATCATTCTTATTTCATAAATATTTAGTACTTTTCTAAAATCTTTTGTCATTTATCAATGCAAATTGCATATCAATTCTTATGAAAGAACAGTTTAACCTTAATAATCAAATCGCGAAAACCTTAGAAAGGGAACGGTTGAAGGAAGTGTGGATGGAATTCATGCAACAGTTATCTGGTGATGTATGGACAGATTACAACGCGCACGACCCCGGTGTTACGATCATGGAACAATTGTGTGATGTGATGTCAAAAGTAAACAAAAGGGCAACCACTCCTATTCAAAACTTACTCAATTCGCAGTCTAGAAAAAACAGAGAAGAAATCAACAATGCTTTTTTTGATGCGGTAGAGATTTTACCCACAAACCCTGTCACCAAAGACGATTATAGAATTTTGATCATTGACCGGGTACAGTATGTCAAAAATGCCTGGGTGGAGCCGGTAACAGATAACATGCAAGGCATAAATGGCTTGTATCGAATCCTACTACAAATTGACGAAGCGGCCCGCACAGAAGAGGGGATTAAGAGGATTAAAGAAGAGGTGTTTTCTTTGTACAATCAACACCGCAACCTATGTGAAGACTTAGAGTCGATTCAGATTCTTGATATTGATAAAATTGAAATTTTTGCCGATATAGATATCAGTACGGAGGTTGTCGCCGAAGAACTGCTAGCCGAAATTCTTTTCAAGTTAGAAGAACATCTAAACCCCTCTATCCATTTTCATACACTCGAAGAACTTATACACAAAGGTTATGCTGTAGACGAAGCCTTTGAAGGGCCTCCGCCCGTACACGGAATCATCCTCAAATCCGACTTAAGAGGTATGACACAAGAGGTTTATGTCTCTAAACTTATCGAAATTGTTCAAGGGGTTGAAGGCGTCCGACGCATCACTTATTTTAGGGTTGACATCAACAATATACCGGTCGAAAATGACATCATTCCTATCCGACAAAACACCTATCCTGTACTTGATATGGACACTATTGATGACAGGTTTGTTGATAGCGCAGATTATCCAATGCAGTTTTTTAGAGGAGCTTTGAATTACGAACTTGATCTTAACACAGCGAATCAACTGTTGTATTCTTTGTATGCTCAATACAAAAAGGGCTATCAGATGAAAATGCTGTATCACGAAAAAGATTTTCCTTCTACCATTAGTCTCAAAGAGGTCGAACACTACAATTCTATTCAAAATGCCTTGCCGATTACCTACGGCGTCAACGAATTAGGCTTGCCCGATTATGTGCAATCTACTAGAGAACGGCATGCGATGGTCAAACAATTGCGGGGCTACCTACTTTTTTTCGAGCAGACACTTTGCAATTATTTAGCGCAATTAGCTAACGTCCGAAAACTTTTTTCGACCGATAAATCGATTGACCGTACTTATTTCAGCAACGTCCCTGACGACTTGCCAGGTATTTACGATTTAATGACTGCGTCAAGCATCGAAAAATTTAATGATAAAGTAGCCGAAGTTACCAAAGATTTTGACCCTTACATCGATCGTCGCAATCGCTTTTTGGATCATTTACTAGGTCGATTTGGTGAACAATTTAGTACTGATTTTTTGCTAAAAGTTTCTAACTATGTGGGTGTTGGTCAAGACGACGAAGATACCAATCCTGAAATAGAACTCATAAACGCTAAAATTGATTTTCTCCAAAACTATGTCAATATCAGTAAAAACAGAGGAAAAGGATTTGATTATTTGGGCAAAACACTAGACGAATTAAATGTTTCAGGACTGGAGAAAAGAGCTTCTTTATTGTTGAATATCAAGCAATCTGGCAATGAATCCTTGCTGACTACCTTTGAAGGCAAGCACGATAAAGAGGATGATTTTAATGAACTCTATTCCTATCTCGAATTTGTCCCAAAAGACACAACAGAGGGCTTTATAAACCTCGATAAACTCTACGAAATTCAAAGCACCTTCGGCATTGATGAAGATGAACTAGACGAGGACCTAAAGGATGAATTGGATAGAATGAGAGCTTCCCTGAAAGAAGGAGAAGACGAAAGTTCAGAGGAAGAAAAAGTAGATGATGAAGCAGCAGAGGAAGAAAAACTGAATCAAGAAGACCGCAAAGACCATGACGAAACAACTGAAGAAGAGAGTATTGATTATTCCAAAAAGTTTGTCTTTAGGGCTGATTCCCGAAATGAATTGGTCAAAAATCTACTTGCCTACGGTATTTTGAGCCATAATTATATTGTTTTACCCACCTCAGGCAAAAACTCTTTTAGTATATATTATAAGGGAATGCGAAAACTTGGGGTTTTCAAAATAAGAGAAGTTAGTACCCGCTTGTCTTCCAAAGTAGAAATTGAAAAGCTCATAAAGTATTTACATAAATTAAATCGTTATTCTGAGGGGCTTCATATTGTCGAAAATATTTTATTACGCCCACAATCGGCCGACGAATATGGCTTCGTCTTAACAGATGATCAAAATGTAGTCATCTTAGAAAGTTATGAATTTGGAGACATCGACAAACAACGAGCCTTTAGTGATGAAATCATTAATGTAGGAATACATTTTGATAACTTCAAACTTCGAAAAGGGCCAAACGACGAGTACATGATTGTATTGGCTAATAATTATGACAAATTTATAGCAAAACATCCAAATAGCTTTAAAGATGAAGCGGCTGCACAGGATAAAATCCAAGATATAGCCGACTACATCCGTTCCTTCAAAAAGAGCGATGTCCCTATTTTTAATAAAATTAAATTTACGACAAAAAGAAGAAAAGATACCGACGACAGCTCAGACCATTACTCCTTAACTATCAGTATAGTTATCCCTAAGTGGCCTAGTCGATTCCAAAACTCCGACTTCAAGGATTTGCTCAAAAATATCATCATCCTAAACAGTCCTGTTTATGTACATATCGACTTCATTTGGCTCGACATAGATAAGATGATTGAATTTGAGTCGGTTTATTTTAGTTGGCTTCGAGAACGGGTATTAATTGCTCCAAAACAGCCCGATTTGGATGATAAAGCCATAGCCGTTCTAAATTTCCTACAACAACATACATTAGATTAGTGTTATAATTTAAAAATATAACCAACACAAAAACCTAAACAATACAAAGCTTATGCTAAACGAAAAAACGAACATCGCCTTAAATAAACAAATAGCCTTAGAGGGGAACGCATCTGCTGCTTATTTAGCAATGGCAGCTTGGTGCGAAAGACAAGGCCTTAAAGGTTGTGCCCTATTTTTTTATGAACAATCGGCCGAAGAACGTATGCACATGATGAAAATCATTCATTACATAAATGAAATGGATGGACATGCAGTTATCCCCGAACAAGAGAAACCGCGTGCTGATTTTGACTCGATTCAAGAATTATTTCAAGCTGTACTACTCAAAGAGAAAGAAGTAACTGCTGCTATATATGATTTACTTTCTATCAGCAAAGAATCCGACGATCACTCGACTACTTTATTCCTTCAGTGGTATGTTGCAGAACAACGAGAAGAGGAAGCACAAATCAGAACTATTCTCGATGTAATCAAGTTAATAGGTTCGGGAGGTCAAAGTTTGTACTTCATTGACCAAGAAGTAGATAAAATCAACAAAGAAAAAGCTAAAGAAGAAAGTGCTGAAGAATTGGAAGCCGAAAACTATTAGATTTAGACCCTATAATTTCTTAGCATAAGCACCTCATTTCATTTATATTTGGTATATTTGTAGGGCATTAACAAACTATGTGCTTTTCTTTGCGATAAAGCGCATTTTTGTCGTACCAATACTTAATTTTACAACATACATAATACCATGTCAGAACAAAAAGAACCAAATCTGGTTTCCTTAGGAAAAATTGTCAAAATTTCCAATATCGAAGAAATCAGTGCCACGTTCAAAAAACGTGAGTTTGTTATTGAAACAGATGAAAACTATCCACAAAAAATGATGTTTGAACTCGTTCAAGACAAATGTGATATCATCAGTAACTATAATGTAAACGACAATGTGAGAGTTCATTTTAACCTAAGAGGAAGAGAATGGAATAATCCACAAAATCAGACGAAATATTTTGTTAACCTTAGATGCTGGCGATTAGAAAAAGTAGGTGAAGCTATACCTCCTGTGAATGAAAGTACCCTCACGACAACAGAGGCTGAAGCCCCAACCGACAATTTAGCGGACGATCTACCGTTTTAAAAAAAAACCTGCTTATTCAAGCAGGTTTTTTTTTGTCCTTACTTTAAGGAATTTGTCTCCAAATGCAACAATACATTCCTTGATCCGTATAAAATATTTGCACTACCACTCAACCGATTTTAGCCTCTGAGCTATCTTCTCTTTGTTTCATAGCATTTGTTATGAAATTATTCAACATTATACCCGTATTTGTAATCCCTAGCATTTTGTGCTGTCTACACGCTAACTTAGTAGCCCAACTTAATGTTAAATGTTCTTCGATTACGCAAAGCGCTCCGATTGCTCAAAACACCACTGTTTGTATTGGCGATACCGCAATAATTGTTGCAAGTTCCAATTACGGACATCCTTTGTATTGGTACGATGCCCCTACCCAAGGTAACTTAATTCAAATCGGCAATACCTTAAGTATTCAGGCTTCAATTACTAGCTATTTTTGGATAGAAGAAACCGATGGGTCTTGTACAAGTAACCGAACAAGGGTTCGACTTCGGGTAAAAAACCAATTGCCGCCCCCGACTGCAGTTGATGATTTCTCTTGCAATCGAACAACCATCACACTACAATCCAATGCTACTTCAGGTGCAACAGGGTCTACCCTACATTGGTACGATGCCCCTACACAGGGCAACTTAGTCCACAGCGGGCCGCATTATACGTTTCCTGCTGCAACCGATAGCTTTTGGATTGAAGAAATAGAGCAATTATCACAAGGAAACACCCTAGACAACGGCACAGACCAAGCCTCTTTTGCAGGAATGTCAAGAGGTTATTTTTTTACCGCTCCAACCGATTTTACCATTACAGGTTTACGGGTTCCTACTGATCGTTCTAACAAACCACAATCGGTGGAAGTTATACAATTTAACAATAGCGGACCTCCTTCTTATCCATCAACTAGCAACAACTTCAATTCATTATTTAGAGCCAATAATGTTGCAAGTACTTCCGTTATTCCATGTCAAATAACTATACTAGAAGGTTCTACCATTGCAATAATTGGTTCAAGAGGAAATAACTCTATTAATTCATACAGCAGCCCAAATTTTCAGACTAGTATATCCGGAATTCCGTTAACCCTTCAACGATGCGGGATGCAAAGCAGCATCGCATCAAATAATGCTCAAAATATTTGGAAAGAATCTCAAAATCCTATTGGTCGTATTGAAATGTACTATGATGCTACTTTTGGTTGTACAAGTACCCGAACGAAAGTAAAAGCACAAGTTTCGCAACCAGAATATGCCTCAAAAGACAGTACCATTCGTACAAACTCAAGCTGCACCAAAACCGAATCTGGAATCGATTGGACCTACTATTTCCACGATTCAGATCCTGACAAGTTACTTTTTGCCATTGCCCACGACCCTTATCAATTAGGAAATAATAGTTTTTCTGCTACGGTCGACATCACAACAAGCCTACATCCTGACAATCCTAGCGATTTTAACAATGGTATTTTTAAAGCGGAAAACCTAGCCAACCAACATGCATATTTTGCCATGGGTAGGTATTGGAATTTTAGCTATTCCGGAACACTTAGCGACCCAATTCATGTCCGTTTTTATTTTTCAGAAGATGAAAAGAATGCCATCAAAACAGCAGCTGATCATTGGGCACAACAAAGTTATGGAGGACAGAACAATTTATATGTAAGTAGTGTACATTGGTTCAATACTTTGCATCAAAATTACAACCCTAACCATAGCCTTCAGGCTGATTCACTTACCAACAGTCGAATATTTAGCCAATACAACTATAAAAATGCATCCACCAACAACGGCATTAATTACGTACAACTCGAAGACATTACTAGCGCAACTGGAGGAACTGCAGCCGTCAGTGTCTACCCGGGACATCTGCTGAACGCACATTTAATTAATTTCAAAGCTCAAAAAACCACCAAAACAGCTCTTTTATCTTGGAAAATGAATAATCATCCCTCTATCTATCAATATGAAATCCAAAAAAGTACGGATGGTATTCATTTCTATAGCCTAGGTTTTGTAAAAAACGATGCTGCCGTTCAAGACTACAAATATATCGACAACAACCCTTCTGCAGCAGCCAATTACTATCGTCTTAAAATTATAAACCGCAACTATCAATTCAGTTTTTCCGATATTAGGGTATTAGATTTTGAATATAGTCATTCGACACCAACTGTTTATCCCAACCCATTCAGCAATCAGCTACATCTTGAGTACTTTAGCCAACAAGAACAAATTCTAGAGTTGCGTATATTGAATTCGAAAGGGCAAATTGTCGATGAACAATCGACGCGAATCCAACAAGGAAATAATAGATCAACTTTAGATAATTGCAACAAACTGACTGCGGGAACCTATTATCTTCAGGCAGTATGCCAAGATTTTAGTAAATACTTTAAAATAATCAAACAATAAAAAAAGCAAAGACCCTCGGAGGTCTTTGCTTTTTTACTAGCGGGGCTAGATTGACTTATTTGAAGCTAGGGTCTCCCTGACCCGATTGCATCGCCAATACTCTACTGTCTCCAGTTTGCGTATTTTCAAGCACTACAGAGGACACAGATTCTGGAACGTATATTGTATAAGAAACATCTTCATAGCAAGTGGCGCCTTGCAGTACCATTGGTTGTCGTTCTTTGTCTTCTAGACGCAAACCACTGCCGCCTTCTGGAGATAAAAACAAGGAATACCTTCCCTTCTTGATTAAAACATCTAGGAAAAACAAATTGGGAACACCTAACTTTACCTTGCCCGATACCATTACTCGCGTTCCCTTCATGTGCCTAACTTCAACATCGGTAGTGTTGAGTTTGACATATAAGGACTTAGGTGGGTTACTCCGGTCTTGTTCGTTTACACTAAGAATTTGGTTGAGGTTCTGAGACACTTGCCCCTGACCATAACCACTTGTAAAGATACAAGCCACGAAAATGCAACTGAGTATTAATTTAAAAAATTCCATGATATTGCTCCGTTCAAATGTTAAAATGTGGTCTATTTAAGATGGATTTGAGGACTAACGGGATATAAATTGCAACTAATGGGAATAAAGGGTGACACAAATATAATAAAACGCACATGCAACACAAAATAAAATTATATTTTTTATTTGTTTAATTTTAAGAAATATAAAGGCGAAAAAACAGGTAAAATAAATTATTATATTTTATTTTATTTTATTTCTTTATGGAACGCTTCGTTCCTTTGAGGCAAATCGGCTCAAATACATTGCTTTATTAAAATTAATAACTAGATTTGAAGTCAAAATAAAAAAATCACTATGAATAAGAAGGTTGCTACGTTCGACAATGGAATCATGAAAAGCATGGATGCCACCGAGTTGGCAACCCGAATAAAGAACAAGGAAATAAGTGCTAAAGAGGTTATTGAATGTTCTATACAAAGGGCTAAGCTTTGCAATCCAACAATAAATGCTATTGCACATGCTAATCTTGATATACATATGGATGCATTCCCTGCAATACCAACAAAAGGAATTTTTGCAGGAGTCCCTACCTATGCAAAGGATTTGATTGATGTAGAAGGCCACCCTACTCGGCATGGTTCAAGGGCCACAAGCAACAAAATTGCCCGCAAAAACGAAAAAATAACCCAACAGATTCTATCAACAGGATGTTGTATTTTAGGCAAGTCAACTACCTCAGAATTTGGTTTATTGCCTGCAGTAGAAACGTTACTGCAGGGACCTACGCGCAATCCACTAAACACAGACTATTCTACCGGAGGTTCCTCGGGCGGTGCGGCTGCCTTAGTAAGTGCCGGTGTTGTACCCTTTGCCCATGCTGCCGATGGAGGTGGTTCTATCCGCATTCCGGCATCCTGCTGTGGTTTAGTAGGGCTCAAACCAAGCAGAGGCAGAGATATCGATTCTCCTACGGCCATGTTGCCTATCGACATTGTTTCCCAAGGGATTCTTAGCCGTAGCGTTCGCGACACAGCCAATTATCACTATGCTATTGAACAATTTCATCCGGCTGCCAAACTACCTAGTATAGGCCTGGTCGAAGGCCCTTCATCAAAACGATTAAAAATAGGCTTATACACACAAACGCCCTCTGGAATTCCATGTCATGATAGTATTCAAAAAGCAACGCTTCAAGCGGCAAAGTTTTGTGAAGGCCTCGGGCATCATGTTGAATGGATAAACGCCCCTTTTCCTCAAGAGACCAAAATCGACTTTTTGGCATATTGGTCTTTTCTCACCTATATGCTAAGACGCTTTGGTCGCTTTTCGTTCGGAATCAGTTTTCAAAAATCTAAGCTAGAACACTTTAGTACTCAAATGGCTAAAGTATACCCCAAGTTACTATTTGATACACCTAAGATTGTAAAAAGACTCAAGAATTTTAGTCGAGAATATGCTGGCATTTATGATAGCTACGATATAATTATGAACCCTGTGTTGTCTCAGCCTGTCCCAAAAATTGGTTACTTTGGCCCAGAAAACAACTTTTTTTCATTTATAGAAAAACTAAGCCAATATGTGAATTATACCACGGTTCAAAATATAACTGGTACGCCTTCAATTTCATTACCTATGGCCAAGGACGAGCATAATTTACCCATTGGGATTCAATTTTCAGCAGCACTTGGTCAAGACCGGAAGCTGCTTGAATTAGCCTTCGAAATAGAACAACAGAAAGGGTTCATTCCTTGGTTTAAAGCCTAAAGATGCTTTAAAATACCTTTATCGAAGGGCGACCAAAGGGCCGTTTTGACGGATGCTTTTTTAAGGGCTTGATTGACCCAAACATTGCAGGTATAAAAGCAGGTATAATGCCCCACCGCTTCATAAAAGAAGTCATTAGATGTAAAGCCTGCGCCATTCAAAAGTTGAATGTTTCCATCACGATCTTTTTTAAAAGACTGTACAACAAACATCATAAGTTGTTGAAATTGGAAGTCCGTAAGTGGTATGGCTTTCCAATGTTCCTCTATTTTGGGATAATAACTAACGTGCATAAGCGTTTTAGATGGCAAAAAAGCGGCCTTTAATGCCGTACTTAGTTTTAATTCTGCCCAACTTGGCGTGTGCAAATAAAACCCTTTATCTCCCCAGCCTATTGCTATATAATCGGCACTTTCTTTCGGTTTTTGTAGTTTGCCCATCAAGCTTTCTTTCAACTGACTACTGTGAAAAATTAAATCTGTGTGCACCCCATTACTCATCGCATAAACAACCGTTGTAGGGGGCGTTTCAAAAATAGTTGGTCGTGTTGTAAAGGTAGATAACAGCTGTGCAAAAAATAAATAAAGTAAGACGAATCCCAAAAAACAAATAAAAAGCACAACAAAGAAATTAATGAGTAGCCACATAAATATGTTTTATATCAAAAAAAGGATAAAACGATAATACAAAAAATTATAGCTAACAAACTCCTAATATCCACAAATAATTTTTATTCTTTGGCAGCACAATGAAGCTTTTAGTCGTTTGTAGTTTAGTTGAAAGACCAAAACTTTTATTGTTGTTATAACAAACACTAACGGGCACTTTTTATATGGCATAAAATTTTACATTGATATTATACATTTATAAATTCTAAAAATGGGCTTTACGCACAAAAATTCGTAATTTTGTTTGCAAGTATAGTCAATACCAATTGTATTAATTAAATAACATTTATGCTTAAGTACTGCTTCTTTTTCTCAGTCATTATGGCTGTGAGCCCCCAATTAAACGCTCAAAAATACAGCAATGAATTTCTATCTATAGGTGTTGGTGCACGAGCACAAGCAATGGGTGGCGCACAACTTGCCCTAGTTGGTGATGCGACCGCAGGGTTTTGGAATCCGGCTGGACTGACCAATATTTCGACAGATTTACAAATTGCAGCGATGCACAACGAGTGGTTTGCAAGTATCGGACAATACGACTTTGTAGGGATTGCTGCACCTATTGCCAATAAATCTCGGCACTTAGGGTTTACGTTTATCCGCTTCGGTGTAGACAACATACCGAATACGCTTTCTTTATATGACAAAGACGGAACCGTCAACTACAATAATGTGACCACCTTCAACGCCGCAGATTATGCGTTTATGTTGCACTATGCTCAAAAATTTGATTCCATAGGCTTGTCATTTGGCGTTAGCCCCAAAGTAGTCCACCGTAAGGTAGGGCCCTTTGCTACCTCATGGGGATTTGGGATAGATATTGGTGCTCAATACGAACGAGGAGACTGGAAATTTGGTTTGATGCTAAAAGACATATCTACCACTTTCAATGCTTGGTCTTTCAATTTTACTGAAGAAGAAAAAGAAACCCTTGAACTAACAAACAATGAGATTCCCATCAAATCTATGGAAATCACCAATCCAACAATTGGTCTTGGAGTCGGCTACTCCAAAGACTTTAAAATAGGAAAACCCAAAGAAGGTAAAAAGCAAAAATATATGGGATTGTCGGCTGAAATTGATTTTTTCATGACTACAGACGGCAGAAGAAACACCTTGATTAGTGCCAACCCCATTAGTATTGACCCTGTCGTCGGCCTTGAATTACACTACGACAACCTTATATTTCTACGTGGAGGCATCAATAACATTCAACAATTTAGAGATATCAATGAACAAAACAAATGGGCCGTGCAGCCCAACTTTGGTGTTGGGTTTCGTATTTACAAGTTTTATGTCGATTATGCCTTAGGTGTTAATGCCGGAGGTGCTATTTTGGATAACACCCAAGGGGCTATTCTATCACATCTTGTATCCGTCAAAATTGACATTAATTACAAATTTATCAAGGAAGCCTTGAAAGACGAGGAATAGTTCTAATATTCATGTTCATCTAATCATTATATCAAATGAAAAAGCAACTCATAATAGTTTTAATTCTTGCCTTTTGGGGGACAGCCCAAAATCAACTTTTTGCGCAAGGTCATGATGGCAATTTTGGTAATGAATGGATAGACTACACCCTTGGTAAGCCCTATTACAAAATAAAAGTTTTTGAAGACGGAATGTATCGTTTGGATGCAGCTATACTTCAACAAGCGGGGGCTAATTTGGGTGCTGTCAACTTACAAGGATTGCAAATATTTCACGAAGGCCAAGAGATTCCTATACATGTAGAAAGCAGCAACGGCCAACTAGACTATATTCAATTTTACGGACGCAAGAACGATGGCAGTTTCGACATAAATATGTACAATGACCCTACACATCACTTCAATGAGAACTATAGCTTATTTAACGACACAGCTGCCTATTTTTTAACCTGGGGCAACAGCCCTTCAAGCCTTCATTACACCAATGCAGTAGCCAACTTATCCAACCTTCCGGCCAAGGAGTCTTATTTTATGCATAATAGTCTTAAGGTATTGAGTTCGACATTTAATGAGGGAATGAAGCATCCCGTATCGACGGAAATGCTTACCAAATCTATACTAGAATACGGAGAAGGATTTGGTAGTGCTTTGAATACTTCTAACAATGCTGTTATTTCTACCGAAAATGTTTATGCACAAGGCCCTAGTGCAACTGCTTCCTGCAAAATATTCTCCAACATCAACGGCGCAGGTTTACATCAAATTAAAATTGGTAATGCCAGCTATTCTACCAACAATTTCAGTGGCCATCATGTAGCTGAATATACAGCCTCAGTTCCGCTAAACAGCCTACAATCAACTAATACTACTGTCAATTCATCGGGTTCGAATCATTATTTAGCTTGGGCTTCTATTAATTATCCCAGAAACTTCGATTTTGATGGCAAAGCTATATTCAAATTTAAACTTTCTGCCAACAATAGCAGAAGGCATGTGCAATTGACCAATGTAGATGCTACCAATGCAGCTGCAGACCAATACTACATATACGACCTAAGCAATGCAACTAGAATCAAAGCATTTTATACGGCAGCTAATTCAATGCTAATTAGTGACCTTGACCCATCGGCTACCGATTGTGAATTGGTCATGATTAATGAAGGAAATCCTGCAAGCCTTATAGATGTTGTCGGAGTAACTCCAGTCAATTTTGTCAATTACGCCTCTCCCAATTTTAATGCTGTGAACTACCTTATTATCACACATGCATCTCTTAAGACTAATTCTGCGGGAAACAATCCTATTTTTGACTATCAGGCGTATCGTCAATCACCTCAAGGAGGTTCTTACAACACATTAGATGTAGACATAGATGCACTTTACAACCAATTTTCATACGGAATTGTACATCACCCGTTGGCGATTCGTAATTTTTGTCATTTCATAAAAAATAATTGGACTGATCCTGAATATATATTTTTAATTGGGAAGGGGCGAGAATACCAGGATGTTCGTGGACAGGCCTCCAATTTATTAATTCCAACGTTTGGTTATCCTCCCTCTGATAATGTTATGTTGGCTTCTATCGATAGCGATGAACCTGTGATTGCCCTCGGAAGGCTATCGGCCCTAACTGGCGATCAAGTATCCTTGTATCTTCAAAAAATCATAGATGTAGAAACACAACGTATGGCTGCCCAAACTCTACCCGACCGAGGATGGACCAAAAATATATTGCACTTGGGAGGCGGTAAGAATAGTGGTGAACAAAATTTAATAAACAACCACCTCAATGCCATGAAGTCTAAAATTGAGGCCCCGATGTACGGCGGAAAAGTAGAGTCTTTTTTCAAAACCTCAAGCAGCCCAATACAAGTTGTTCAATCCACTTATCTTGATTCTCTGATCAATTCTGGCGTTTCAATGATTACTTTTTTTGGTCATTCATCAGCCAATAGTTTCGATTTCAATCTCGACCATCCTCAAAACTACAATAACTATCAAAAATACCCACTAATAATGGCATTAGGCTGCTACGGTGGTACCATGTATTCTTCCTACCCCTATATTAGCGAAGATTTTGTGTTTGAACCACAAGCTGGTGCCGGTGTTTTTTTGGCATCTGTAGGTGCATCAGCCCTTGCTTCTCTCAATAATTTCGCACAAGAATTTTACTACAATATATCTAATGTTCACTACAACGAAGGGGCTGCTAAATCGGTAAAAACTGCTATCAATCGTTTAGAGTCACTATCTTACACCACCACCACGCAGATGGTTTGCAATTATATGGCCTATCACGGCGACCCTGCTTACCGTGTTTCCAACACAGAACACCCTGATTATTATATCGATGAAAACCTTGTTAGTCATTCTCCCGAAGTTGTAACGATTCAACAAGGCACATTCAATCTAGAATTAGACGTTTACAATTTGGGTAAAGCCGTTGATTCTGTTATTACCATACGAATCGACCGAACCTATCCTGATAATTCTTCGGGCTTTGCTACTTCCGTTCAAATCCAAGCCCCCTATTTTAGAACTCAAGTAACCATTCCAATTCCTATTGGAAATGCTACTGCTTTAGGGATCAATAAATTTGATATCTACATTGACTCTGATAATAATGTAGCGGAGGAACCTGCACCTGCTGCCGAAAATAATAATGAGGTTCTGAATTATTGTGTAGCCATATTATCTGATGCAGTTGTCCCTGTTTACCCTTATGAATTTGCTATCGTACCTAATACACCGATTAGTCTAAAAGCCTCCACCGGCAATACATTTGCTGTTCAACAAAGCTACATACTGCAACTTGACACAACAGAATATTTTAATAGTCCACTGTTGCAAAGTACCAATATAACCCAAGTAGGTGGCCTTATTGAATGGACACCTTCTACCAACTACCTGGACTCTACCGTTTATTATTGGCGGGTTAGTGTCGACTCTAGTTCTATTGGTGGCAATTTCAGCTGGTCAACTAGTTCATTTATATACCTAGACGGCAGTTATCCAGGATGGAATCAATCGCATTTCTTCCAATATAAGAAAGATGACCACATCAACCTAACCTTGGAAGAACCCGACCGTAAATTCAACTATATCACCTCTATTCAGACGGTATCTGCTAATACAGCCAAAACCCCAACGGTACTACACCCCGAAAACGTTGCTATATACTTTAATGGTAGCAAACTAGATAAGTGTCGCTGTAGTGGTCAGAATGGCGTCTATGTGGCCGTTATAGAACCAGGGACACTCGAATTTTGGGAACTGCCTGGTCCCTTCAACAATTCCCTATATGGTGCTTATAATTGTGATGGCGCAGGCAGAACCACCCCTACCTTTTTGTTTAAAACACAAAGTTCAAATGGTCGTGATTCTCTTGAAAATTTTATTACAAATATAGTCCCTGACGGACATTATGTATTGGCCTATACCCTCAACAATGCTTATGGATTTGCCTGGAGTAACAGTCTTAAACAGGCGTTTACGAGCCATGGCGCTTTATTTGTTGATTCGCTGGCGAACAGCAGTACGCCTGCATCAGGTTATCCTTGGGCTACTTTTTTCAGAAAAGGAGACTTAAGTTATATCCACAACACCTCTTCGATAGGCGCATCGGCTTTAGATGCTATTTCTATTGCGGGTTCTTTGGAAGAAAACTGGTATCAGGGCAACCAAAAGTCGACTATAATTGGCCCTGCTAGTAATTGGTATTCTATGCACTGGGACGACATCAACGTTCCTACCGAAGAATCTGATGTAGAGGTCTATGGGATTGACATCAATCAAAATACGCGTACTTTACTGATACCCTCTCCACTTAATCCTGTAGCAGACCCTATTGAGTCCTTAACCAATATCGACCCTACTATTTATCCTTACCTCGAGTTGGTTTGGAATAGCTTGGACTCGGTCAACAATACTTCTCCATATATTAACTATTGGAGGATATTAGGTGACATGGTGCCCGAAGCAGCCCTTCGGCCCGAATACTTCCTGTACTTTGATAGTAGTTGTGTACAAGAAGGTCAAGAACTTAAACTCGAGATTGCCTTTGAAAATATCAGTGATATCGACATGGATAGCATGTTGGTCAAATTCGAATTAGTAGGAAGCGGCAGCCCGGTTTATACACGTTTAGATTCCTTGCTTTCGGGCGACACCCTACATGCAAGTTTTAGTTTATCAACAATCAACCTAGTCGGAAATCAACAGATTTTAATTGAAATAAATCCCAATAATGACCAACCCGAAAAATATTTTTTCAACAACATAGGCTTAATCTCCTTTGAAGTGAAGCGAGATGCTGTTAACCCACTTTTGGATGTAACATTTGATGGTATTCACATCATGAACAAGGATATTGTATCGGGTAAACCCGAAATTGTAGTGACGCTATCGGACGACAACCAATACTTGGGTTTGGATGATTTAGAAGATTTTAGAATAATTCTAAGGCATCCTAATTTAGAGAATGGTGAAATTGCCCTGCGTCCAGAAACCACCGACATGCAATTTTATCCCTCCGACCCTACCAAATTAGCGGAAGAAAACAAAGCTAAAATAATCATACATCCTGAATTAGCCAACGACGGCATGTACACCTTGTATGTAAGCGCTTCTGATCAGTCAGGTAACAATTCTGGACAACTAAGCTACAGTGTAGATTTTGAAGTAATTAACCAACCTTCGATTTCTAATATGCTCAATTATCCGAATCCTTTTTCTACCGCTACTCAATTTGTATTTACACTCACAGGAAATGAATTGCCCGACTATATGAAAATCCAAATCTTAACCGTTTCGGGCAAAGTTGTTCGCGAAATCTTGCAAGAAGAACTTGGGACACTTAGGATTGGTATCAATCGAACTGAATATGCTTGGGATGGAAAAGATATGTACGGAGACCAACTAGCGAACGGCGTGTACCTATACCGTGTAATCACCAAAAAAGAAGGCATGAATTATGAAAGTTATGGCACCCGTAACGACTTTATGTTCCGACAAGGCTTTGGAAAAATGTATTTGATGCGATAAAACTGCTGGTCCATTCATCAAAAGGGATTCATTACAAAAAAGAAAGATTAATAATCGATTTAAAATACTATATTTGTGTTTGTAAATTGATTCTAATTGTATAAAATAATTGACTAGAACAACATGAACTATAAAAACTTACTGACCAATTTCGAGGATGGTATTTTAACGGTTACTATTAATCGTCCAAAAGCGTTAAATGCACTAAATCGTCAAACTTTGGATGATTTACGACAACTTTTTGAAAAAGACGCCCTAGAACTTGAAGGGCTAAGCGGTATCATCTTGACGGGTGCGGGCGATAAATCTTTTGTAGCAGGTGCCGATATTAGTGAGTTTACAGGTCTAGATGCACAAGGAGGCCTAGATATGGCCCAAAATGGGCATGATATATTTTTTAGTATTGAACGATTTCCAAAACCTGTTATTGCTGCCGTCGGTGGTTATGCTTTAGGGGGCGGTTGCGAATTAGCAATGTCCTGTCATATAAGAGTGGTCAGCAACAAAGCACTTTTTGGCCAACCTGAAGTCAACCTCGGTTTGATACCAGGCTACGGAGGAACACAACGGCTAATTCAATACATTGGAAAAGGGAGAGCCTTGGAAATACTCATGACTGCTGATATGATAGATGCTCAAAAAGCGCTAAATTGGGGCTTGGCAAATCATGTCGTACCCCATGGAGAAGAGGTCAAAAAAGCAAAAGAAATCTTGAAGAAAATAGGAAAGAAAGCACCTGTAGCTGTTTCTAAAGCAATTGCTGCCGTTAATGCTTTCTTCGAAAGCCAAAAAGATGGCTTTGAGCAAGAAGTTATAGAGTTTGCACAGACCGTAAATACCGAAGACTTTAAAGAAGGGGCATCAGCCTTTTTGGAAAAACGAAAAGCTGTTTTTGTAGGTAAATAAAAGAAGCCGAGCTGTTAGCTCGGCTTTTTTTATAGCTTAATTTCTATTGCCTGTTGAACGGTTTTGTTATTGTCCCCTTTGTAATGGATGAAGGCAATGACATAGCAATTATCCGGGTTCCATTCAGCGGGTATCTTATAATCGCTAATACTAACTTGTTGAGGGCTCAACACATTTTCTTTATTGATGAGTAAGTCACCGGTATAATCCGAGGACAAAATATCTCTAAGCACATGCTTGTGGACATAATTTTGTTCAGAACCTTGCGGTGTAAGTTGATAGCCTACAATATTACTTTCGGTAATCATGATGGTCATAGCCAAGTCCTCTTCTGTCAGCCCTTCATAATAGGTACTAGGTATCATATCAACTACAATAGAAACCGTACTATCAACAGTGTTATAATTGCTCGAGGCATTTAGTTCGGCAATAGGACGGTTGCATAATTCGTTATTGATGTATCCTGCCCACTTATTTTGATTGACAGGCAATTCGTTTTCTCCATCAAATATTTTTCGATTGATGGTTGCTGAAGGATATCCTGAAACAGGCCCTAAATGTATAGACTCTAGCAAATCTCCGTCGGCTGTACGAAGGTCAAGGTTGTTATTGGAAGTACTTGGCACGGCAAAAAAGCCTGCATGTATACCAACCACAATAATTTTACCTGGATTCTGACTTGACAGTAGTTCTAGTTTTTCACTTCCAATCGGACAATTTACACAAGAGACCCCTGTAAATTCCTCTACAAGTGTTATTCTACTCGTTTGACAAGGTGTAATTGTAGGAGGTATTTCATCACAACAGCTTAATAAAATTGAAAAACAGATGATTGCTGATATATTTCCTATTAATTTCATAATTCTACGTATATTTAATATATAATAATGGCTAATGATGGTGATGATGATGCCCTTCTTTTTCACTGACTATCGCACAATCCTGTGCCGAACAATTTTCTAATTCTTTTTCTATTTCTAGAGTAACATGTTGTATATCTTCATGGTCCAAAAGATGCTTGACCGTTTTTTTGATCGAAGCAGCTTGTTCAAAAGTAACGTCATTGTCAATCACTAAATGTGCCGTAAATGCATTTTCGGTGGTACTTAATCCCCATAAATGAATATGATGCACGGAAAGGACACCGTCGACTTTTTCAATTTTTGCTTGAATTTGCAGCATATCTATAGATGAGGGCACTCCATCTAAACCTAGACGAACACTCTCTTTGAGCAGACTCCAGGTTCCATAGACAATCAACACAATGATAAGCCAACTCATAAGTGTATCAATCCAATACCAGTCGGTAAATAAAATTAATAAGCCACTCAAAACTACACCTACCGAAACCATCATATCAGCCATCATGTGCAAATAAGCCCCTTTTATGTTGATATCTTTGTCTTTATCGTGCACAAACAACCAAGCTGTGAATCCGTTAACAAAAATACCTATACCTGCGACTATAGCAGAAACTTTTCCATCAATCACCATAGGGTTAGACCAGCGCTGCAAACTTTCCCAACCAATCATAGCCACTGCAAAAAGCAAAATTAAAGCATTAAACAAAGCAGCCCAAATAGTTGTTTTACGGTAGCCGTAAGTATATTGCTGATTGGGCGCAATTGATAAGAGCTTGAAGGCAACTAAAGCCATTAAAAGGGCAATTACATCGCTGAAGTTGTGGCCTGCATCCGACATCAAAGCCAAAGACCCATAATACAATCCTGCCACAAGTTCAACAACAACGAAACCCAAATTAAGGACTATGCCCAAAATGAGTGTCTTGCCCATATCTTGCTGCCGAATTTCGTGATGATGATGATGATGCCCCATAATACAATTGTTGTGCCTAGCTAATATACAACAATTAAAAACTAATTATGAAGAAATCTTCATATAATGATAAAATATTTTAGCCCCAATAAATGTATTATACATTCAATTATTGCATCTCCAAATTAGCTGATGAAAGATTATAAGAGGTTCTATTTTGGCGCGCTATATCAAACATTCGAAGAGAAATAAGCATTATCCAACTTGTAAGAGCAAAAAATAGACACCACTCCATAAAAGGCAGCCACCAAATTTGTGGACGCTCAAATAATGCACCTTCAATTCTTTTTGCCGCCATCAAATGTTTGGGCATCGCCAAAAAACAAGCAAAAGCTAATGGAACAAGTAGGCCATGTAGTCCCAAGTATTTAGGAAAGGGGTTTTCTTTTTCTCTAAGAATACTAATAGAAAACAAGGTAACCGCTAGCGTCATCATACAAAAAAAAGTAAAGGCCAGTATTAGATGAGGGTATCTATAATCCTCGGGCACCAAACCCACACCCACACATAAAACGGAAGAAACGACCCCGATATTAACAGCATAAATCGCTGTTTTGGACTTACAAAAAAATCGAAGGCCATAGGTAAAAACGGCAAAACCTAAGGCAGCCGCTACCACGCCAATATTGTAGATAAGTTGGTTGGTTGAAAATCGTTGAGAACCTAATTCAGAAATAAAATGATTAAAAATAGAATAAGTTTCTCCTTGTTGTCCACGATAAGGAATGGCTGCAATTATTATTACTAGGTATAGAATAGCACAGGTGGCTAGGCCTGCGTAAGGTATCATTTTTTTCATACGAACGCTAAAAGATTGATTGAATTGATTGGTGTGCATTTTACAGCAAAAATGGTCCCAAAAATACAATTTTATCTTTTTAATTAAAAGACTTACTAATATTTAGTAATAAAAAAGGGCCACTAAGTCTTTTCTTGGACAAAACGCTACTTTGGCAGCTTAGAAATTAGCTGCTTGAGTTGTTGAAGACTGTTTTGAATCACACGTTGTGTAAATTGTTTTAGAATAGGTTCGGCGAGTTTCCACTTTATTCCCACCGCCTTCCAACTTGTCTTCACCTTCAATCGTACAGAATTTTTTGAAAGTGATTGGATATGGTATTCCAAGCTTAAGGCTTGTTTCCCTAAGTTTCCGTCACTGAGTGCGAAAGACATACTTTTATTTTCTTCCCAGCTAAGGATTTCGGTCTGATACCAGGTTTTGGAAATTTTTTCTTCAATGAAAAAAGCCCCAATAAATCCTTTACGCAAAGGGCCTTCCGATACCGGTTTAAAATCAAGTAGAAGCGTATTCCATTGCTTGATGTTTTCTATCTCTACCAAAAAAGGCCAAAGTTCCTTTGCCCCTATCTCTAAATCTGTATAATTGGAAAAATACATGCTAATAAAATGAATCTTAAGTATTAAATTAATTCTGACTTATCGACATTTGATGCAATATCAAAGCCAACCTGCAATAATAAGAGAAACTCTTTTTTAAAATGAAATTTATATCTGTTATGTTTATTATAATTCATTTTGATTCGAGTAGTATCTTTTAGTATATACAAATTATCAAAAAAATATCTCAAGGGCAGCATATTGGCCTGCACTTCAGGGCATAATAAAGCGGCATGAGCATAATTATGTTTCGATTCTATCCAAAAAGCCCGGTCGAAAGCATCCGCTAGAATTTCTGACTCTTTAAATCCTACCAATTTAAATAGCTTATCCGATACCGTTTCCCTTCGGATTAATATATCTAGCCCATCCACCTTTTTATGGTTAAAATGAAGTCGAACAAACCATTGAAATTGAAAACCAGATTGGGCGTCTAATTGAGCATTTAATACGATAGCAAACCGTCGGTTTCTATGGCGAATACTATACTTAGTTTCTTTAAAATAAGGGCTATTTTTTTGGTTTATTTTAATTTCAGTCTCCAAGACTCCCCATTCTTGTATGTAGTTTAAAATTCTATTTTCGGCAGTAGAGTAAATAATGGGATTCATAAGTCAGGCATTATGTTGTAGTAAATAAAGTCTAGTCCATTGAACTAAAAAAAGTAGGATTTAGTTCATTATTCGCTTTTTTACACAAAAAAAATTTGTAAAAAAACCAACAAAATCAACCATTACAGCTAAAGAAGATTGAATTAAAATCTGCTCAAGAGCACAGAAAAATGTTGATATTTTACGCTAAACTACAGCATACTAAACCGCTTATACCCTGTCATTTATTGATTTTTTAGAGCATTCATAAATACTTTAAATCCATTATCAGAAACAATTAAAAAAAAGCTCAAGGTGAATAAAAATGGGCTTTTATCCTGATTGAACATAAAAAGAACTCTAATTATGGCACGATTAAATGAAGGACTTTAATTGATTTTTTGACAACAACAACTGAAAGAACATTCAAATTATTCCTACAAATATGCGTATTTATTGTTTTAGGCAAACGAAAGTACACGCATTAGTGCGCTAACTGTTTCAAAATTTCGTCCACCGATTCAATCGCAGATTCTACCGCCCCGTGTACTGTTTGGTGATGTCCGTCAGAATGCATCGCCTCGCCTGCAAAAAATAATTTTTGATCGACAGACTTGGCTGCTAGAAAACGCGCATTAGCTATTCCTTTGCTACTGTAGGAATAAGCCCCTTTTATTAGAGGCTGTTTTGTCCAATTTTCGACATGTGCCTTCTCAAGCCAACGGCTTGCCTTTCCTTGATACATGTTGTCGAGTTCAGCCACAAGAGCTTCTACGATTTTTGATTCCGGCAAATCAGACAAACGAGCGGCTTGTTCGCCCATGATGAATGCCATGAGTACCTTGTCTTTTCCCTTTTTGCCTACACAGGCATCTGCATAAGCTGCACAAACGGAACCCCCTACTATATTTTGATGATAAAACGACTGCTTGAATTTTAGAAAAACTTTGAGACCAGGCCCCATAGGTATCGCCTCAAAAGCGGCTTGTTTCTGCGCATCAATAGCAGGTATAAAACGAATGTCTTTTTGTTGTAGAACTGTTATAGGCACACAAAGCAATACCTTATCGCCCCTGTAGGATTTTCCTTGTTGATCTATAATTTGAGGTTTGCCGAGGGTATAATCAACAGAAACAATCCGACTATTTAATCTAATTTTTGAACGTACCGCCGGCACAATATGTTGATCGATAAGATCAAAATAACTAGCCTCGAAACGAAAATCCCGATTGCCTGAGGACCAATTATGTTCTTCTTTTCGGGTCGAAAGAACCGACAATTCAGATGCCCCTGCACCATAATCACCTGCCAAAGCTTCTAGAATGTACTTATAGGATTCGTCAAAGCCTTGCTTGCTTGCATATTCCAAAAGACTGCACTCTTTTGCCACCGGATAAGCATAGATAAGGTCTTTCACTGTTCGAGGTAGAACTTTAAGCAATTTTCCTTGGTGCCAATACACAAGGTCTGATTGATCCTCTGTGTAAGCCACCTGATTTTTCCGGGCTATTTTGCCAACAATCGACCGATGCCCATGCAGCCAAGCTGCTCCTAAATCTAGTGTATAATCAGCAAAACCTTCAAGCTTTTTGAGTCGACCGCCATAACGTGCTGCTCCTTCTATAATTTCAAAATCAATCCCTTTTTGTTGTAGCAGATACCCTGCAAAAAGGCCGGCCACCCCGGCTCCTACGATCAACACCTTAGACGGCTCCCGATATGGGCTTCGATCAAAAGATGCATTTATCAAAGCGAGGCCTGTAGCCCCTAAAGCGTAGTGAAGAAAAGACCGCCTGTCCATAAATATTTAAGCCAAGGGTAATAAATAATCTAAAACTGCTTTCCAGTCAAGAAAGGGCGTCGTCCCAATTTTGATTTGCTCGCCTTCAAATTCAGGATAATCGTAATCATCAATCAAGAAATCGCCCATCAACAAGCCTTTACGTTTGCAGATAATCAAGTTGATGGTTCTTTCAATGCCTAGATGATTTTCTACCCATACTCTTTTTTCGGTATAACAGAGTGGGTTTTTGTACGAGGGCGCAGTAAGGATATATACCTCAAAATGTTTTTCGAGCAAATCGTATGCTTCGAGGGCCCCGGGCATAGGTTCGAGACTACTAAAAAAACCATATCGAGATTGTGGATAGGGAATCGGTACTGGGCTATTCGAATTTATTTCTGCCACTTTAGCCCGAAAGTCACAAAGTGTGTTGTCCATATCAACATAAACTCTTTTTTTCATCTTTTGACGTGTTTACCCTATAAAATGAATTTAAAACTACTATAATGTTATCAAATAATAGTATAATTAACCAATTAGTTGAATGAATTTAATCAAAAGAAATTATCCAAGGCTAAATTCAAGTAAGTATCAGCATATTTTTCACATTTGATTCATTTTTTGTAGGCCTATTTTATGGATTATATTTTTTCAATTATCATGGGGGTGTTTTTTGTTAGCAGCCCCTATATAATGGCAACAATTCGCCAAAAAACGGGACTGAAAAAATACTTTAGTAAACTGGTTCTCTGTTTTTTGTTGGGCATTCTCCTAGGTAATCTACCCGATATATTTTGGCCCACATCTATGCGAAACATCGCTTATCAAGTAGCCAATACCAGTACTATTTTTTCTGTTTTAATGGCTATACCGATTCTACTTATGAGTAGTCCTCTAGCCCCCTCTTTACGGCTTGCACCTCGACTGTTGGGCTCTTTTTTACTTTGCATTGTCTCGATTAGCCTCGTAAGTTGTCTTTTTATTAGTTTTTATCCTTCTTTAAAACACATACAGCAGGTAATCCCCTGCTTGACAGCCGTCTATATTGGTGGCACACCCAATATGATGTCTATTGCCTATGCCACTCAGATACCGGAATCTTTGTTCCTAAGCCTAAATACTACCGATATTATATGGTCTAGTTTTTATTTTGTGTTTTTGATTACGATAGGCCCTAAAATCCTTGGCTATTTTTTGAAGCAAACAGCCGCTGAGACTTCTCAGACATTAGCCCCGTCTCAAAAGACAATACGCCCTATTAATGAAACTATATCTTTAAAAAAAACGTTAAATAAGAAATTTCTGTACCCTAGGGTTGTTGCTAGTTGCCTTGCGCTAATCTTAATTGCTGTAGCCTACGCTTGGGCCTCTTTGTTCCCCACGCATCAGGGGGCAATTAATCAAATGCTACTAATGTTAGTTTTGACAAGTCTCAGCATAGCTTTGTCTTTTCATCCAAAAATTAAATCGCTAGAGGGTAATTATGATTATGCACAATATCTACTCCTAATATTTGCTGTGGGTATTGGATTCCAATCAAATTTCCATCAACTATTGCAGGAAGGAAGTCGGTATTTTCTTTTTAATGGCTTATTTTTAGTAGCATTTATTAGTATACATTTAATTTTATCCATTATTTTTAGAATTGACCGCGATACCTTTATTCTAAGTTCAACAGCCTGTGTATTTGGACCACCTTTTGTTGGACAAATATGCGACCACATCAAACAACCACAATGGATTGCAGCTGGCATCGCACTAGGTATTTTAGGTTTAGTTTGTGGTACTTATTTAGGAATAATAATGGCCGAATTATTATCAAATTCGGCTCAATAATTTTAATTATTTAAAGGATGTATTTAAAATGATGGGATTAGTTTTGGGAATTGCTGGAGGAACTGCGTTATTATGTTTAGTTACTTTTTTGTTGGCACAACGAGAACAAAAAATACATCAGGAAATAGCGGCATCCGAATCAGATACCGCAGAAAATATTGGTTTAGAAATTCCACTCGACAAACAATTAAGAAATTCGATTTATGACTGCGAAAAAAATATCAAAACTTGTAAAAGTCAGATTGAACGCATTTGTAGCGAACAGCTCGACTTGCTCAAAGATGTAGGCAAAATATCGCATGTTGAAGTAAAGAAAAAACCCTTGTTTTTTGAGTATCACAATCCTAACAACGGACAACGTTTTTTTTATTACGAGAGAGATCTTTCCACAAATATAGACCCTGAGGTTTTAGCAAGCACTCAAAAAATCGCCCAAAAATATAGCAAACAAATTGATTTGCTCATTACACAAAAAGAACTCTTTCAGAAAATGATTGAAAGCAACCTTGAGAATCTTGATCGTATTAAAGGAATAAAAAAAGAAAATACACAATCAGAAAAAATTAAAATCCATGAAAAAAAGTTGTTGCAAATGAATGCAGACAATACTCTGGAACAAAAAGCTATTTATAACGAACTTATCCTTACTGATATTCAAGATGCCTTAGCACATCAAGAAGAGTGTTTGCGTCAATACAGTGAACTAAACGAAAAGTACAGTAACCCTTTTGACGAAAATGTTGGTGAAAAATATAAGATAGAAATTCTAGAAATCATACAGCAGCTAGACTCGGAGGATTAGGCGGTGATGTCACGAAGAGTCAAAGTACTAGGCAATCTCTAAATTCTATAAAATCTAAAGTTCTTTTTTTAGTTGATTCACCATCATCCTTTGATATATTCTTGGAGCAAAGCGATGTAGCCAATAAGATATTTTCCCCGTCTTCCCCGAAACAAGTAATGGTTTATTCTTGATACAATAAGTAAGAATATCCTGAGCTATATCATTCGGCGACACATCTTTACCAATCGTTTTCTTTTTTTGATAAATAGAACTCTCTGCTACTGCTTTTGCAGCAGTTAAAGGTGCCTGAATAAACGAAGGGCAAACCATCAAGCAGTGTACTCCTTTATCTTTTAGTTCACAGTATAATGATTCAAAAAAACCATGCAGGGCATGCTTTGAGGCTGCATATGCCGTTCTTCCTAAAAGGGGTGCAAAGCCCGCTACCGAGGATATATTAATAATACATCCTTTGTGTTGAATAATTTGATCAATACAACCCTCGATACAATTTACCGCTCCAAAAAAATTAACCTCCATTACTTTTCGAGTAATTCCTTTTGATTTATCCATCTTGGTATAAGGTTCTATGTGCGTTATGCCTGCATTGTTAACCAATACATCTATTTTTCCATACTGTTTGATAACAAAATCGAAGGCTGCAGCACAAGCGCTTTTATCGGTTATATCACATATCCTTGTCAACAATTTATAGCCCTCAGCCTCAAAGTCTTCCTGCATATTTTCAAGTAATGTTTCATTTAGATCAATGGCAACAAGCTTGGCGCCTTGCTGTGCAAAAGCCCTTGAGATTGCCTGTCCTAAATTGCCTGTACCCCCTGTAACAAGCACTACTTTGTCTTTAAAATCTCGTTTCATTCGTTATTGTTTTAATAAATCCTTACAAATGTAAATATTTAGCCAAGCAAATCGAATTTTGAGGCCTTGCTTCGTAGACAACCTAAGAAGTAGAAATGTAATACTTTAACATCTATATCGGACCAAAAACATAATTTAAGTATTTAAAAACATAATTGAAATGTAATTAATAAATCTTTATGATACAAAAAAGCCTTGATTACTATCATTTTTATAGCGTTCTTTGTGTTATCAAAAAATAAAAAAAGCGAATTATGTTTCAGACTGTAACGGATACTTTGAATAAAGAAAACTCTAAAATTGATGACACTATGAAAGCAGCTAATAAACATCAAAAAGAACCTAGCAACACAGAACAAAAATATGCTGTAATAGGGGCTGGCCCTGCAGGGCTTTCAGGGGCTAAAGCACTTAAAGAAGTAGGGATTGAATTTGATGGTTTTGAAATGGGCAGTGATTTTGGAGGCCTGTGGAATATCAAGAATCCTTTGAGCACTATGTACGAATCTGCGCATCTGATATCTTCCAAAACTACGACCGAATTCAAGGATTTCCCAATGCCTGAAAACGCTCCCGACTACCCTAGTCATAAATTGATGGCGAAATACTTTATTGATTACGCTAAAAATTTTAAGCTATATGATCAATATTATTTTCACTCTAAAATAGAATCCGTTGAAAAGCAAGGGGAACAATGGAAAGTAAAAGTAAGTCATCCTGAAAGAGGCACAAAGACCTACATTTACAAGGGGGTTGTCATCGCAAATGGAACGCTCGCCAAACCAAACATTCCTAGCTTTAAAGGTGAATTTACCGGCCAAATCATCCATTCTTCAGAATACAAAAAAGCAGCTTCTTTTGAAGGTAAAAGAGTTTTGGTCATTGGGGCAGGTAACAGTGGGTGCGATATTGTTGTCGATGCAGTGCATCATGCCCAAAAAGCAGATATTTCTGTTCGACGCGGTTATTATTTTGTCCCTAAATATGTTTTTGGAAAGCCTTCGGATACCATTGGGGGCAAAATCAAATTACCGCGCAGCCTTAAACAAAAATTTGATAATATGTTACTTAAGTGGTTTACAGGCGACCCGGAGCGATTTGGTTTTCCAAAGCCGAAATATAAAATGTACGAGTCGCATCCAGTTGTGAACACCCTAATTTTGCACCACATCGGGCAGGGCGATATAGAAGTGCAAAAAGATATTGACCGTTTTGAGGGCAAAACAGTACATTTTAAAGATGGAAAGTCAGCGCAGTACGATATGATTGTTTTGGCTACTGGCTACAAACTAGATTTTCCTTTTATAGACAAAAAATACCTTAATTGGTCGGGGATGGCACCTGACTTGTACCTAAAAATCTTTCATCCTGAATACGATAATTTATTTGTATTGGGTATGGTTGAGGCCGCTGGACTTGGTTGGGAAGGCCGTTATGAACAAGCAAAACTTGTGGCTCGATACATTAAAGGATTAGAATTGAATGATACTGCCGCTAAGGTCTTCAAGAAGAAAAAATCTGGCCCTCAACCTGATTTAAGTGGAGGCTATAATTATTTACAATTAGAAAGAATGTCATTTTATGTACACAAAGACACCTATCGTGGCCTTGTAACTAAAGAGGCTAAGGCTATTAATCTTAAAAAATAAAGCTATTTTTGACTTGAACCAAAACATAGCCTCCTACAATGGGTATCGATAGTGTACAAATAAGCTTTGATAGCAACACACAACTAATTCTCAAGTTGATATTGGGATTTATCATCTTTGGCGTTGCCTTAGATATAAGAATAGACGATTTTAGACGTGTTGCCCGCAATCCTAAAGCTATTTTCCTAGGCCTATTTTTACAGTTTTTTATTTTTCCTGCCATGACATTCATTATGATATGGGCAGCTAGCTTTTCATCGACGACAGCTTTTTATCCGAGTGTTGCTTTAGGAATGCTATTGGTGGCATCCTGCCCTGGAGGTAACATGTCCAACTTTTTTACCCACTTAGCGCAGGGAAATACCGCACTTTCGGTTAGCATGTCGGCTATATCAACCGTAGCAGCTTTGGTAATGACCCCTTTGAACTTTTCGTTTTGGGGGGCATTAGACCCTTCAACGAATGCCCTTCTGGCCGAATTATCCATCGATTTAGTAGATATGCTTTTAACAATCACTATACTTTTGGGTATTCCACTAACGGTGGGTATGTTCATTGCTCATTATTTTTCGTCGTTTGCCGAAAAAATTAAAAAGCCCATGAAATACTTTTCAATTGGCTTCTTTATACTTCTTATTTTTGGAGCCTTAGCCTCTAATTTTGACACATTCATCAGCTATATTGGCACCTTTGCCTTGGTTGTTTTTTTGCAAAATGCCATGGCTTTGTGTATTGGTTATTGGGGGGCTAAAAGCGCAGGCCTCGACGAAAAGAATTGCCGAACAGTAGCGATCGAAGTAGGCATTCAAAATTCGGGCTTAGGGCTTATATTATTTTTTCAATACTTCAGCACTTTAGGGGGTATGGGTATCATTGTTGCCTGGTGGGGTATGTGGCATATAATATCTGGATTAACTATCTCTCTATATTGGCAACAAAAAAGTAAAAGAATTCAATCAACGGCAAACGTATAATTACAATATGAGAAATATATTAATCACCGGCGCATCCGGCTACCTTGGCCAAACGGTTCTAAAGAGACTACACAAAGATTTGCTAAAGGGCAAAATTGATGGGCTTGCTGCTATGGATATCCGAGAAGTTGCTACAGAAGATCAATTAAAAGGGGTTTCTTATATACAATCAGACATTCGCGACAAGCAACTATGGAAACATTTGGAAACCGAACAAACCACAACTGTTATTCATTTAGCTGCTATTTTGGATTCACAATCTAGTTCGCGCGAATTTCAGTTTGAAGTTGATGTTCTGGGCACTCAAAATATTCTTGATGCTTGCCTTAAAGTAGGTGCAAAACGCGTCATTATCAGTTCGAGTGGCGCTGCCTATGGATATCATGCCGACAACCCTGATTGGTTGCAGGAGAAGGACGCTGTACGAGGCAATGAACTATTTGCTTATTCCGCACATAAGCGAATGATTGAAGAAATGTTACTAAAGTACCGTAATAAGCATCCCAAATTAGAGCAAACTATTTTTAGAGTCTGTACAATCCTCGGAGCTACAACCGACAATTTGATTACCAATTTATTTGAAAAAAAACGCATCCTAGGGATAAAAGGGCACCTAAGTCCCTATGTTTTTGTATGGGATGAAGATGTTGCCGACTGTATGCAGCAAGCTGTTTTCTCTAAACAATCTGGCATCTATAATCTAGCTGGCGACGGAGCTATTTGCAACAAAGACCTGGCTATTTTGTTACAAAAAAAATACCTGTCAATCCCTGCATCTATTTTGAGACTTGGCCTATCCTTGGGCAACAAACTTGGGTTAACACAATACGGCCCCGACCAACTTTTATTTATTCAGTACCGACCTGTATTAGATAATAGAAAATTAAAAAACGAATTTGGATATAGTCCTAAAAAAAGCTCTTTAGAAACCTTTGAGTTTTATCTCGATGCCAAGCAAAAGAAAATGAGCGACCCTTCAAAAATACAAATCTTGTTTCCGGGCTAAATTAATGACGGGGCAGTCGTAATTCAATACGTTCGTCTTCGTATATTATTTGTGGATAATGGCCGTTAAGCCAACTTATTTGCGCAGCAGTAGGTTGTCCGTCTTCTTTGTCCCACAACACGGAGGTGTATATTTTACCTCCCTCAAAAGGAGCGTAATGATGACTATCCTTGTATGGCATTTGTAGGTGTAGCTTTTTTCCTGCCCTCAAATAATAATATTCCAACAATGGCTTTTCGTAGTTTGAAAATGAATAACAGCTGTCTAGTTCGTTTTTGAGCATAAGCTGAGCTAGGAAAAGCGCCTTTTTATCAATTTGTTTAGACCATTGCATGGCATAATGCACCTCCATTCTTAACAACAAGACTACCGCTATAGGCAGGGCTAAATACAAGAGTAGGTTTTGATTTTTTAAAAAGCGACTTAAATAGTGCAACAAACCGGCTAATAAAATAGCCACTGCCACCGTAAGAAAACACCATATTCTAAATAAAGGCTGTATGCCCATTAGTCCATCTAAGAGTAAGGGTAATAACATCAAACCAAATGCCATTGATAATAAAATTTGTTGTTCTTTGCTGTCTTTTAGACGCTGATGTAGCAACACTGTAAGTACCAACAAACAACACCAAACCACAAAGACAGGCGTACCTCTACCCCCACCCCAAAGCAACCAATCGCTTACCTTGTCTTGGTAAGACCAAAAACTATCGCCCCCTGTTTTTGATGCAGCATCAAAGAGCGTTTGAAATCCTCCTGTTATCAAAAAAGGGAGAAAAAGTACTATCAAAAAAACAATTAAACTCAGATGGGCTCGCCAATAATATCTTAATACTTGGGGCTTTTGACTCAATCCCCGAAACAAAATAAGGCTACTTAGCAAAAGAACAGGGATCAAATGTGAAGGGACAGCATAAATACCAAAAACACTTGACAGAACCCACAACACCCAAAAGTGATGGGCATAACCGTCTTTCAAGATAATCTTCGTAGAAGTCCATAGCAGTACAATCGTACAAAAAATATGAAAGATATAGCCCCTCGCGTACAGGGAATATTGGGTAATAGCTGGCGAAAGTAGAAAAAAAACAAGGGCAACAAATGCGACTCTCCAATTAAAAAAAGACCGAATAAAAACATAAAAAAGGAATCCTGTTGACAGCCCAGCCAGCAAAACAGGTAACCTTAAACTATACTTGCCCTCTATTGGCAAAAAATCACTTAGGCAGGCCAAAAGTGTATAAAATACATGGTTGTTATTGGGGCTCACCAAGCACATCAAAAACCCTTTTGAAACAAAGTGATTGTAGGTCCAAGCTTCGTCGTACTGCAATTCGTAACTATAAATAAAATAACAAGCTTTCAGTGTGAACAAAAACAGCAATACCGTACAAAACCATGCCTCCTTTAGACAGGAAAACTGACACAGCTGTTTGATCGATACATATACAAACTGGCCAAAGTTATCGATAGACTGAATGATCGATTCTTTTTTCTTTAGCAATAGCGGTACAGAAAAACTCCACAAAACAAGGATAAAAGCCAATAATAACCTAAGCTTTTGATAAGCAAGGGGACTCAATAAGTTCCTTTCAAAATAGATTTCCCAACCCTGTTTACCTGATAAAATTAGAATTGTTTGCACAAAATCGGTATAGGCAGACGACCACAGCCACCAGGTGCAGGATAACAAACAAAATCCTGTTATTGCCACGAAAGACAAAAACAGGATTTTTATGCATAATTTGCTAGTGTTCATTATTATTTCATATTCTTAATAATATCTTTTAGCTCAATTAATTCAGACTTTAGATTAATAGCCTCCTTTGCAGAACTTTCCTCAAATTTGCTATCTGTGACAATTGTTTCTACATTGCTTAACCGTTTTTCTAAAGCTGCCAGCTGTTCTTCCATCAGTACAAATTTATTCAAGAAATTTTGTTGGTTTTGCTCTTTTTGCAATTCTCTCTTGACGTGCTTTCTTGAAAATATCATGTAAGCAGCACCAAACGAAACTAAAAAAACAACCAATAAAAGAAAAATTTGTGGAGGCATGATACGTATTATATTAATGATTTGATTACTTAAAAAGTACTATTTGATTGAAGATAATCATTCTATTGATTATTAGAAAGAGAACCAAGTTAAAATGTGGTATCATCCTCAAACTTATACTGACGGTCGATTTTTACCTGTTCTTTTTCGTAATCCAATTGTATTTTCTTGTGCTCCTCTATCATCACTTTCTCTACATTCTGTAAGCGTTCTTTGATCGACTGATTTTCTAACGTTAAGCGATGTATTTCTCCTTTCAAATCCTCAAAATTTCGGATAGAATTTTTCTGCTTTAACTTAGTTTTTTGAAAATCAAAATAAAGCGACGAAACAACGATTACAGCAACTGTAGGCCAGAAAAGCATAATTAAAGGTTAGTATTTGGTTAAGAATATAAATATGCAACAAGGTTTAGAGGCAAGAAGGTTCCCCGATTAGAGAAAATTTAATAGCGACCCCATTGAATATCGGGTAAATTTAAAACGACTCCATTATTTCGAAGGACCCGAACCAATAAATTAAATTCTTGCGACCAATCATTACCCTTGCCTTGCGCCGGTATTAATTGTCGGTAGGCATCAATCAAAGGATTAAATAACCGAACCAATAACTGTCCGGACATGTCGTATACCGATTGCATTTCATTAAGGGAAATCATCGCTAATTCAGGGTGGGTAGCATAACGTGCAAAAGTCATAATAGACTTTTGAACCCCCTGAGGCAAGGTTGAAAGCAACTGCAGGGCGGCTTTCACCACCGCAATATTTTGGCTATTTGCATAGGCATCGATACGACTCCACATAGGGCTTAGTTCTCTTCCAAAAGGGCGCAGGCAGCGCAAAAGTTCAACAACTACGGTTGTATCTGCCCCTGAGACAGCGTCAAAAAATCTGGCTAAGATTTCTTTTCTAGGTGCCCGCCGAAATAATTTTAGTTTTTCAAGACTAATCGTATCTATTTTGATAGGAGTTCCTTTAGAAAGTTTAGCTACAATAGCCGAATAGGAACTATTCGGACAATAATGATGAAATAATAAATGAAGGCTTTCTATTTGTGTGGTAGGATTTTTGGATTGTATTAAATCGGTCAGTAATTCGTCGGTATTCCTGCTAGGTTGCAGCATAAAAAACAATGCTTTCCGAACATCTCTTTTAGCTTCTAGTTTAAAGACATCGGAACAATGCTGTGACGAAAACGGCAAAGCTTGCTGAAGAAATTGTAGATGCTTATCATATTTATCCATATATACAAGAATTAGACAGCTACAATATGAGAATTAGCGAATAGAGTATCGAGTGGCTAATTGATTTTTATATTCTACTAACTTTTTGCCCGTAAAAGCTTTTACGCAATCAGATAATAATTTTTCGTAATTATCCACAGAGGACTCCCAATTCAAGGGTTTACGTACATCTCGACGAACCGCACCTTCTTGAGTGGTATAAATACGTTTCATTGAACCGTTTTCTGCACATTCAATATTGACAAACTGTTTGGTTTCGTTAACGGAAACTAAGGTAACAGTAGACGACTTGGAAGCTGCGGCAATATTGTATTCACCAAACGGGACGCAAACAAGCGTACCTTTTGGACTAAACATAACATCTACAAAACCACTCTTCCAATTCGACGCATTGGTAAAAGGCACTTCTTTTTCTTTTTTATCGACCATCAAACCCAAGGTATAGGCAAATGACTCAAAATTATCTTCATGACAAACATCCGAAACAATAAAAGCAAGTTCTAGATTCATAATTCAAACAATTTAAAAACAAATTTGTGGCTTTTGTGCAATTAAAGATACAAATTTATTCAATCAAAACAAATAATTTGTAACCATTTCGCTACTCGTATCATCTATTTGATTAATTAATGGGCTATCATTTTTATATTTTCGCCTATATTTAACCTAGTATTGACTAATCAAGTTAAACAAACTACTATTGATAGCCTAAAAAAGTCTCGCTCCTTGGAAGAAGCGAGACCCACACTATAAGAACACCCAATTAAAACCTTTATTTTTTTTATATTAATTCAATTTCTATGCCAAAAATATTTTTTCATCGAGTTCTCAGCATCATTTTTTATTAATTCAATTATTCGACGCTTTTGTTGTATATTTGATCAGAATACAATTTGGCAGCATGATCTCACAAAAAACCATTCAAGAAATATTTGAAACTGTTAAGGTAGAAGATGTTATTGGCGACTTTATCAAACTCACACGTCGAGGAGTAAATTACATCGGACTTTGTCCTTTCCACAATGAAAAAACACCTTCTTTTACTGTTTCTCCGGCCAAGAACATATATAAGTGCTTTGGCTGTGGAGAAGGAGGCAATGCAGTCAATTTTATTATGGGAGTAGAGCAATTGAGCTATCCTGAAGCCCTTCGCAGCCTTGCCAAAAAGTACAATATTGATATCGAGGAGGATGAAATTAGCGAAGAACAGCGTGCGCAGATACAATTATCTGACAGCTTATATGTCGTCAATCAATTCGCACAAGAACATTTTAGCAAGCAACTTTTCGAAACGGACTATGGTCAAAGTGTTGGCCTTAGTTATTTCAAAAAAAGAGGCTACCGAGAAGAAATTATCCAAAAATTTGGTTTGGGGTTTGCCAACGGAGGCAATAACGACTTACTTCAAAGCGCCCTTCAAAAAGGATACGAAGCTACGGTACTCGAAAGTGCTGGGCTAGTCAAAAACAATCGTGACTTTTTTAGAAATCGAGTACAATTTCCCATCCACAATGTATCGGGCAAAGTTATCGGTTTTGGAGGTCGCATACTAACAAGCAACAAAAAAGCACCAAAATATCTTAATACCCCCGAAACGGATATATACAACAAAAGAAAATCTTTATATGGTATTTACCAAGCGCGCAAAGAAATTGTCAAGCAAGATTTGTGTTTTATGGTAGAAGGCTACACCGATGTCATCTCGTTGCATCAGGCTGGCGTCGAAAATGTAGTAGCCTCTTCGGGCACCTCTCTTACGGCCGAACAAGTACGACTTGTCAAACGCTATGCACCTAATCTGACCATTGTTTACGATGGCGACAAAGCAGGAATTAAAGCGGCTTTAAGAGGATTGGATATTGTTATAGAGCAAGATATGAATGTAAAGGTCGTCTTATTGCCCGAAGGGGAAGACCCTGATTCTTATTTAAAAAGCGTGGGAAGCACTGCATTTAAAAACTATCTAGCAGAAGCCGCTAACGATTTTATATTATTTAAAATTAACTTATTGCTCAAAGATGCCGCCGGAGACCCTATCAAAAAATCGGAGGTAATCCTTGATATTGTCCAATCTATTTCCAAAATACCTAACAGCCTTAAACGTTCGGTCTATGTAAAAGAATGCGCACAGCGCATGGAAATGAGCGAACAGCTGCTACATACCGAAATCAACAAAAGGCTACAACAAAACGCCCAAAAATCGTCGCGCAAATCTTACCCACAAAACAAGCAAGATACAACACAGCAGCAACACAAAACCGACGACAATAACCAGCAAAATACTGTTCAACAAGCTAGCAGTGCGAATAATAACGAATACCAAGAATTAGATATCAGTCGAATTTTAATCAATTTTGGAGACAAAGAAATTGAAGCAGGTACCACCGTTGCCGAATTTATACTACTCGACCTATTAGAACTCTTTGACATGGACCTGATAGAAGAATTTGATCATCAGGTCTGTGCTTGGATTGTCGAAGAATATTTGCAAAATTTAAAAGCAAACAAATCTGTTAGTACTGCTTATTTCACCCAACATCCAAAGCCAGAAATCGCCAAACTTTCCGTACATTTAGTTGCCTCAATGGATGAATATCAATTTTCTGAGGGCTGGGAAAAGCTCAATGTTTTTTTAAACACACAGGAACTTCCCGAAAAAAACCACATAGCAGATGCCAAGAGTGGCATCCTTCGCTTTAAACTCAAGAAAATTGAACGGATGATTACCCGAAATCACAAAGAAATTAAAAAGATTCAAGACTCGGAAAACGAAACGGATATTATTATTCTAATGACGGTACATCAAAAGCTAACCGAAAAAAGAGGCGAACTGGCCAAAGTACTCAACACGGTTGTTCTCCGTTAACACATTAATGCTAAACCTATGTTTTTTTTGATCGCTGCTGCTATTTCCCTTTTCGTCAGCCCCCCACTTTTAAGCCAACACAATCAACTAGATTTCCCTTTTATTTACCGTTACTCCGACGATTGTAAAATGGGGCTAAACACCCATGAAAACCAAGAAATACTACCCACTAAGTACCGGTCTATCCATCCGACAGCTATAGGCAACTGCTGGTTATTGAAGACGGAAACAAAAAGCCAGAAAAAAGCATTTTTGCTCAAAGACCAACAGTTGATACCCCTACAATACCCGGATGTAAAAAAAATCAATGAACGATGGGTTTGTGTAGGAGAAAAAGGGCGCTATGGTTTGGTAGATACCGATGGAAAAGGAGTTGCCTTGATGCAATACATGCAACTAAAGCCCATCAATACCTCTATGGTTTTAAGCTACAAAAGGTCTGGATATGGATTGATTGATGATCGAGGTGCCGTGCTTCTTTCAAATCAATATCAAAATATAATAGCCTGGAAAGGCTTCGGCTTTTGGGCTAAAAATAATAATCGCTATCAATTATATAAAGAAACGGGACAAAGCCACTGGATTGAAACCTTCGATAGTATTAAAACCAGCTTATTGGACCGTTGTGCTGTTCAGAAAAACAAAAAATGGGGCCTTATCAACTTCAAAGGAACCTGGATTATAGAAGCTACTTATACAGACATTCAACTTTTCGAAAACAGCCTAATGGCGACTTTGCAACAAAAAAAATGGACAGTTCTAAACTTCAAGGGACAAGAAATACTCAAACAAGTAGATAGTATCCAAGAAATACACCCCTACCTAATTGTTTACCAAAAAAACAAAGCAGGACTTTTAGATCAGGAGGGCAACTGGATTATTCCTTGCGAAAATGCAACTATATCCATCCTCAATGCATCAACAGTAAGTTACAGCAAAGAGAATAAGCTAAGTTATTTTGATTTGAAAGATCAAAAAAAGAGCAACGAAAGCTACGATGCAATCAAGGCAAGTGCTATTGATAGCCTATTACTGTACCAAAAAGATGCTAAATGGGGTATGATTCATAAAAATGGCCAAGTCATCATTCCTGCTGAATACAGCCAAATCAGCCCAAGTAAATATGGATTTCTTGAAGTACGCACCGCTGATCATTTATTAGGAATTTTTGACCACGAAGGGCAAGAAGTATTGCCCCCTGTTTATAAGATAATCATCGATCATAAACACTACTTCAAGGCCAAAAAAGAAGGTTCAAGTTGGCTATACCTAAATCACAAACATCAAGTATTAAACTGTAACCAACCCTAAAAAAAAGCATGCTTCTCAACGGAGAAGCATGCTTTGAATTATTACGATGAAAAGGTTTGAATACCTATCGTTTAATAATCATTTTGGTTTGACCAACAAACCCAGACTGATCGCTCACTTTAAGCACATACATTCCTTGTGCTAATTGATTCGTTTCAATATCTAGGATTCTGGTTTCCATTTCGTCAAAAGAACCTGCATATACATTTTTGACTACTTTCCCGTGAATATCTAATAATACAATAGTATAGTCACCTTCTGTTGGAATCGTAACCGATATGGTCAAGTTGTCAGAGAACGGATTCGGTATCGCATTCATGTCGATTGCTTGTGCTTCAGTGGCTTCGGTTTGATTAGAAGCCATACGCATAGCGGCACCACCACAAGCAGCTTGCAATTCTCCGCAGGCACCCAAAACGCTACCGTTAGCTAGATGTGCAGGAACAGCGCTTGCATTGATACAAATTGTATGTGCATTACCAGGATTCCCAGGAGGAACATGACACACTTCAACTTTTTGATTGTTGCTGTTACCAGCATAACAAATTACATCTACAGCACATACCGTAACATCATCAGAAGCAGTACAACCATTG
>CAJQQM010000229.1 GCA_905480485.1 uncultured Aureispira sp. | reverse complement strand
ATTCATGTTGATTGCTTGTGCTTCAGTGGCTTCGGTTTGATTAGAAGCCATACGCATAGCGGCACCACCACAAGCAGCTTGCAATTCTCCGCATGCTCCTAAAATACTACCGTTAGCTAGATGTGCAGGAACAGCGCTTGCATTGATACAAATTGTATGTGCATTGCCAGGGTTACCTGGAGGAACATGACACACTTCAACTTTTTGGTTATTACTGTTACCTGCGTAGCATATTACATCTACAGCACATACCGTAACATCATCAGACGCAGTACAACCATTGTCGTCAGTTACTACTAATGTATAATCAGTCGTTACTTGTGGACAAACAGTAGAAGCTGCAGTATTATCACCCGACGACCAAGCGTAAGTGTAGGTAGCACAGCCACCGGTAGCCGAACCTAAAAGATCAGCACATGCCATTGGAGCATAACCATAATAAACTACTTGATTAGCACCCGCATCAACTACTAATGGATCTGGCTCAGTCAATGTAACCGACGCACTTGATGTACATCCAAACAAATCAGTAACCACTACTGTATAAGTACCTGCAGATAGCCCGTTGACGACAGGACCAGTAGCCCCATTCGACCAAGCATAAGAAACATTGCAACCACTACTAGAAGCTGTGATAGACCCATCCGAAGATCCATTACAAGATATATTGAATCCACAACGTTTCACATCTGGACTAGTTGATACCGAAAGGTTACAAGCGGCCGCATTAGAAACACTCAAATCGAAAGCTCCCTGAGATAAAGAAGAAAATCCTTCTACATGTATGTAGTAAGTGCCAGCTTGAAGATTCGCAGTAACTCTAGACTGAAGACCACAATTATCATCATTTAAGGCGATCAATGATCCTCCACAAGCTGCAGTTCTAAGATAAAGATAAGTATCCCAGCTAGCACCTCCACAAGTTGAGAAACTATAAGTACTTGCGCAAGGAATATTAATTTCGTAAACTCGATCATTAGAAGTCCTTAAGCTACAATCGTTACAAGCCCCTACTGTTGTACCAGAAATTACAAAATCGCCAGCATAAGTAAAGCTTCCATCAATACCACCCGGAGGAGGAATACAAGGGCAACCTACAGTAATTGTACCTGAACTAGCCGATGTATTTTCGTCATCAATTAAGAACAAATAAGTAACACCAGCTACTAAATTGACGTTACTGGTTTCGTTAGAAAATATATCGTTGATGTACGTCCAGCCTGATGAACTACAAGACCCTGTCTTGATAAATAAATCTACATAAAAACCGCTGTTAGTAACTTGTATTGGATAGGCACCACTAATAGTAGGGGTAAACGAAAATACAGCCTCTTTACCCGGTGTGCCCCAAGGGCCAGGAGGGTTCCAAGCGCCATTGCCTGAAGTCAAGTTAAACGAAGCAGATGAACCACAGGAGGCAATAGCTGTAATACTATTACAAGGATCAACGGCAGGAGTCGGACAAGTAACAGATATTGTTCCATTACTTGGAGATGTATTTTCATCATCAATTAAGAAGTAATAAGTAACACCAGCTACTAAATTTACATTATTGTTAGCGGTACCAAAACTAGAAATATCGTCTATGTAAGTCCAACCCGTTGAACTACAAGACCCTGACTTGATAAATAAATCAACGTAAAAAGAGCTATTGCTAACTGCAATAGTATGTAGGCCTGAATTAGTGGCTGTAAAACTAAAAACCTGTTCAGCACCAGGCGTACCCCAAGGTCCAGGAGGATTCCACGCACCACCACCACTTAAATTAAAAGTGCCAGTACTTCCGCAGGATAATGAAGTAATACTATTACATGGATTAGAAGCAGGTGCACCAGATACTCGAGTTGCTCTCAAGGTCATACAACTGCTCTGACTTCCGCAGTTAAATCGATCGATCAAAACACGAACGCTATTGCCATTAGAAGTAAACGTTACTTTGGATTGAAGGCCACAAAAATCGTCGTTGTAAGCCACCAAAGCACCAGTAGATGCATCATAAACAGTTATTTGTGTATCAAAATCAGAGTCACCGCAAGTTTCGAAACTGTACACAGAACCAGCTTGCATACCCGATACAGTGCGGTATTCACCACCATATAAACAAGTAGTTAGCGTTGTTATAACACCCACTGAGGTAGGGGCTGTTGAAGTACCGAATGAGGTATTGTTATTGGGACATTGAGCCAAAACAAAGGTAGTAGATAGCAAAAGCACAAATAGTGCTTTGCAAAATAGAATAGAATTTTTCATAGCGCTTATTTTTGTGGTTTAAGATCAGATTGAAGACGAATACTTTGTGGAACCGGAGTGGATTCAGGAACCTCCATTTCGGAATATTTCCGTGGATGATTGTTTACCCAGTCTAGCTTTTGTTGGAGATAATTTTGATCGTCCAATTCTTTGTTGCCCGTAGAGACATACACAGGAAAGCTTGGTTCATTAGGAAGGATAACCGTGGTTCTTGTTTGCGGTTTTTTAGGCGTCACAATATCACCATTCGGTAGAATCTGATTTGGAAACATGCTGTTAAAATAAGCTATTTTTTCAGCTTTTGTTGTAAATTCAGGAACATCTGTCTGACCACCCATTTCTTGGTAATTGGTAGGATTTTTGTCAATTAAGACTTGTTTGAGTGCGTCATTTTTTTCGGGTGTCTGAGCTATGGATACAGACACAAATAGGAGTAGTATTGCACATAGTTGTGCAATTTTCATTCGTGATTTCATAATAATACAATTTAGGTTCAAAAATGTAGGTATAGGGATCAGTTATGGGAGTAACTGTTGGGGACTAGGGATTAGAAATACACGATAAATAATTTACTGATGTTTTTATATCATAGGCGATCATTTTAAATGAAACAATATGGCGAAATTAAGACACATTGCAAATTTATATATTGAATATTACCAATGTGCGAAATAATTGCATATCAAATATAGAAAAGTAAAAGATAATATTTTATAAAAATTGATTTTTTTTTACATTTTTATTTTGTCTATATAATTCTCAAAAAAAAAGCCTCGCAAATGCGAGGCTTTTTTTCTTTTCAAAATTATAACTAGAAATCAGAACCAATTGAAAGATAAAGAATGGGTTTTTGAACTTGACCTGTTTCAACACCCCAAGCATAATCTAATCTGAAGTAATGCCCTAAAAGAACCGTACGCACCCCAAAACCATAACCAAAAAGAATAGGACGACGATAATAATTAACAGTTACTTTTACAGGTGACACAACGCCGGGTGCGTTATTGTTAATCACTGTGGTATTTAATGGGTTATCTATCGAAAAAGGAGACGAACCCTGCCAAGCAGTACCTACATCTAAAAAAGCAACTAATTGTAACGTTCTTAGCATAGCATTACGTGGTGAGTTCCGTGATAAATACTCTATAATCGGTATCCGAACTTCAAAATTAGCTACCGCATAAGAACTTCCATTTCGAGCGTTATTGCTAAATCCACGCATGTTAGCTGCCAATGTCTGCAGGGCAAAATCCCCTGCTTCAGGCAACGAAATCATGGTACTTGTTGTGGGAAATATCCAATTTTCGACTCCGCCAAGGGAGTATAAGATTTTTTGTTGCCCAAAGGAAGATGCCGCAGCTAAACGGAAAGCGAAAATGGTTTTATTGTCCAAACTAAGATAATGACGGGCATCAAATCCTATTGCTGTCGTCAAGCCACCATCTAAACCTAATTTGAACCCATCATTTGTCGTCAATGAAAAAGGTTTGTAAAAATCAAGGTACCCTTTAAAGGAAGTTCCTTTTTTTGCATTCAATCGTAGGCTAATCGTATTGTCGAATACATATTCGAAGCGGAAGCCTAAGCGATTTTCGTAATAAGAGGGTATTTGCAAACTAATTTGTTCCTCCGCTAAAAAAGCAACTTTATCTAATTGAAGACTAAAAATACCACGAAGGCTTTGAAACTTAGATAATGGATATTTTAATTCAGTTTGAAATAAGTGTTTAACCGTCCTGCCTTTAATTTCAACCGAGAAATTAGTTGATGTATCTATAACCACATAATTATTTATTCTACCTCTTCGGTAGAACGAATAACGTTGATCAATTAAGCCCTTTCTGTTTTCTACATTTATAAAATACTCCATTCCATTAAAATCAAATGGAATCCGCAGCCCTAGTTCTAAGCGAAAATGTTCAAAAAGGTCGTTGAAACTAGTTTTGAGGGCAAAACTGAGTGGTTGAAACTGGTAAGAATTCCCCAGAAACATATCCATTCCATTGTACAGGGGAGTATTATCAAGCTGAAAAGTAAGACGATCGACTTTGAATAAACTTTTATAAGGTTGCGCTAAGTTAGAATTCCAACGAACCATTTTAGTTTTATTGCGGTTAATGCGCGTCGTTTTTTTGCTACGCTTACCTTTTACTTTGATTGCACCGTTCTCTTCAATCAGCACAATTGGAGTGACAACTTGATTATCATTCGCATCCTCTTTAGGGGCACTTTTGGGTTCATCTGTATCCTCAAAATCGGTCTGAAATTTATAATTATCAATATCTATTTTACCCGTATCAGGCTTGGTTGATAGGGCAGAATCGGTGCTACTATTTTGATAGGACTCTGTAGGTACATCAGGCACTTCAACAACATTCAAAACGGCCTCAGGGGCTGTTTTTTCTACTTTAACCGTACTAAACGCTACATCATATGCCCGAGTTTGACCATCCAAATAATTCCTATATTTGGTTTTGCGCAAAGGGGGCATCCGACGATCGGCATAAAGGCTACGCACAAAAAGGCAATATTTCCCTTTTCGAAAAATCAGGTCAAGCACCTTGTTGTTGCTTATATCGTTTTCTAAAATATTCCGACTATAATCAGTATTCGCATAAGGTTTTCCTGTAGCCGTGTATAGTAGTTCGTAATAAAAACTATCCACAGGAAGATGGAAATAATTAGAGTCAGGGCGAGCTTTTAGAGTAGAACCATCCTGGAGCATTAAAACCTTATTGCGTTGAATAAGAACAGTATCTAGAATAGCAACATATCGATTGTATATACCATTTTGATCGGACAAATAACTAAACTTTGATGGAGAAATAGACTGAATCGATTTTTCGTTGGCATGGGGTGTATTTGTAAGGCGCGTAAGCGCATTTTCTTGATCCTTTGCTTTTAAATCGTAAAAAAACAAATCAACTGTCGTTGGTGCTATCTTCCCATCAAACTCAGTAGGTTTCATACTCAGAGTCGTTCGATTAGAAGTAAACAACAAACCAACCTTGCCCCCTAAACGCGCTAAGCTTAGCTCTTTTTCATCCCAAAAATCATCTGTAATTGCTTTGAGTGTGCCATTGTATCTGTAGATATCAGCATGCCCTTCTCGTGTAGCAACCAAGTATAGGGTAGTCCCACTCAAATCAAAATCTAAAACTCGATCGATTCCCTTGATAATCTTTTCTTTAGTTTTGGTTGCAGTACCAAGGGCTTGATATCGCAACCTAATTTTGTTATTTTTTTCGTAAATGATTACTAAGCTGCTGCCATTTTCTGACCATTCCACCAAAGGATAATCAGGTTCTTCTTCGCCCGAAAAATCTCGTTCTCCCCATGACATGAGCGTTTTCTTTTGATTGGATTCTAAATCAAACTTAATTAATTTGCGAACCCCTTTAAAAACTTGAGTATAGGCTATATACTTGGAGTCCGGGCTTATTTTTACATTTTTGATAATAGCCCCTTTAGGAGCGGTCAAAGACAAGGCACCTTTATTGGGAAACCTTCTCTTTTTTGTATCTGCATTGTATCGATTGCTGTAAAAATTAAACCAATCGGTACCAACAACTTGATAAAAGGATTTGCCAAACACATATAGAAATCCATTTTCTACAGAACGATTAATACGCGTAAGGTATAACAAATTAGAAATAGTAGATTTGCCATGCCGCTGAGCGACGAAATGAAACAAAGAATGCCCCGCTAATTTTGGTTCTTTTTTGGCTAATTCTACAAAATTCTGGTAATTCCCCTGCAGTAAAACATCTCGTAGCCTATCGTCAATTGTAGTATTCCAAGGCTCGGTAGCATAGGCTATAGCTCCTTGAACAAACCATGCAGGAAGATTCATTAGAACAGAGTTCTGTACCATTTCCTGTAAGTTGGTTCCGGCTATTATTTTGCCGAGTAATACCGACGCTAAGCCATGTCGAATCTGTTTGCGCAAATCGGCGTGATCACCGTTGAAATAAACCTTTATTTTAGGCACTACAAACTTGGTAATACCGCCCTCGTTGACCATAGGACGAGGTATTCCGATATTCGACTGTAAATAATCACTGTAATTACTGTATATAAAAACTTCAATTCTTTTTTTTAGCTGATGTTCAAACAGAAGGCCTAACTGATGATAATCTTTTTCGGTGATCGCTAAAACGTATTTAGCTAGGGCCTCGTTTTGTTCTGTGTAAGAAAAGGCAAAGTTTACAGAGGGATAACGGTACCATTTATCCTTCTCATACTGTAATCTGTTCTGCCCAAACTCTGTACTCACCACCTGAGCATTCGAATAATTGGCTGATGCTAACCACAAAATTGCACCACAAACTAAAAACCGGCAGAAAGCACTATAGTGAAACATATACAAGAATAAAAAGTAATATAAAAAACAAATGATGGTAGAAAACGATGTTTTTACCATTGGTTTGGTGAAATATATTAATATATAACGTATTTTTGCAGGGAGTGGTCGTAATAAATGGAGATTTATTCCATTAAAAAGATAATTATGACGATTTCCTTCTGCACTTTTGCATTGAGCAACAACATATTCATATCAAAAATAAAACCACAACGCAGTATTTTAGCGAATAATTAATAAAAAATGATAAAAGTCCACTTTTTTACATTCAGCCCATTTGCTGAAAACACCTATATTTTGTCGGACGAAACCGCAGAATGTATTATTATTGATCCAGGTTGTTATACCGAAAAAGAGCGCAATCAGCTGAGCCTTTATCTCCAAGAAAACCAACTCCAGCCCGTGCGACTTCTTAATACGCACTGTCACATCGATCACGTTTTTGGCAATCGGTATATATCTGAAAAATACCAATTAGGTTTAGAGATGCATCGAGCCGAAATTCCTGTATTAAATTCACTTTCTACCGTTGCCCAAATGTACGGTATTCCCGATGTGCAGCAGTCGCCTGATCCCAGTCATTTTATAGACGAAGGATCTATCATTCAATTTGGTAACAGCCAACTCGAGGTATTATTTACACCAGGGCATTCTCCTGGAAGTATTTCTTTTTATTGCAAAGAACAACCGTTTGTTATTGGTGGTGATGTGCTTTTTGAAGGGTCAATTGGCCGTACAGATTTGCCGGGCGGCGATTATGACACCCTAATGAATAGTATTCTCCAAAAGCTAATGCCACTGCCCGACGACGTAATTGTTTATTCTGGCCATGGCAATCCTACAACAGTAGGAACCGAAAGAAAAAGCAACCCATTTATCTTAAATCACCACCAAGCTTAAATTGTAAATATACATGTCTAGAACAGAATTGAAAGATTTAGGAGAATTTGGCTTAATAGATTTGCTAACCAAAAACATCAAACATCAAAACCCTTCTACACTGAAGGGAGTAGGTGACGACGCTGCTGTCCTAGACCACGGAAAGCTCAAAACAGTTGTTTCTACAGATTTATTGGTAGAGGGGATTCATTTCGACCTAACCTATACTCCGCTAAAACATTTGGGCTACAAATCAGTAGTTGTTAATTTGTCGGATATTTACGCCATGAATGCACAACCTAAACAAATTACAGTATCACTTGCTATCTCTAATCGATTCTCGGTAGAGGCTGTACACGAGCTATACGAAGGCATTCATTTGGCTTGTCAGGTGTATGGAGTTGACTTGATTGGTGGAGATACTACCTCTTCTATTCAGGGTCTAACTATTAGTGTGACGGCTTTAGGAGAAGCAGAAGAACAAAAAATTGTGTATCGTAAGGGTGCGAAAAAAGGAGACTTACTCTGTGTAAGCGGCTACCTAGGCGGCGCTTATGTCGGGCTTCAGTTATTGGAACGAGAAAAGCAGATTTTCATGGAGCATCCTAACATGCAACCCGACCTAGAAAACAAAGATTATATAGTTGGTAGAATTTTAAAACCTGAAGCCCGAAAGGACATTATAGATTTCTTTGCAAAACATTCAATATTGCCGACGAGTATGATTGATATTTCCGACGGATTATCCTCTGATTTAATCCACCTTTGTATGCAGTCAAAGGTAGGCGCCTTTGTAGAAGAAAACGCTCTTCCTGTAGCTCAAGAAACAACTATGAAAGCACTAGATTTTAAGTTACCTCCTACCACATGTGCCCTAAACGGCGGAGAGGACTATGAATTGTTGTTTACCATTCATCCTGACGATGCCGAAAAAATCAAGTACTCTTTCGATATTCGTATCATCGGAGAAATTACGGATGCATCTGATGGCATCAATTTACACACAACCGGTGGTAACATAAAAGAATTAATTGCTCAAGGATGGCAACATCATTAAACCTAAACTCAATATGTGTATTTTTCGCGTCGTTAGCAAGGTACATTCCTTTCAGGAATTCATCGATTTAAATCCTGATTTTCCCGTGTATAAAACACATGAAAAGGGAGAAAAGATGGATATAGGCAAGGAAGATTTGCTTTATGAAGACTATGGTATTTATGTTGAAGTAAGCGATAGAAGTTGGCAAGATATCGAAGGCCAAACAATTGATATGATAAGCTTTTTGGAAGTATACGGCCCTTTTTTAGAGACCCTAAGAACAACGCATCAAGTGGATGATTGGCGCTTCGACATTCCCTACGAATGTCAACTTAACGACACCAACTATGTTCAATGTAATTATCTGTCGCCCAAGCTAATAAAAAAAGCAGCAAGTTTAGACATTGGGATTGAGTTATCCTTGTATTGGCCTGCAGAAGAAGAGGAAGAAGCAAAAGCAATAAATGACAAAACAAAGCTTAGTTAACCAAGGCCCACAAACCAAAAACTCTAGTTGTTAGATTACGAACTTGAAAATATCGCCCAATTATTATTAAGTGCCGATACTCGAAACTCGAACATTGCCCTTGCTTATCTTGAAGCACATCCACGATGTATTCATCTGATCAAAGAAGCGCTTGAAGTTTACCTACTTGAACAGCCAAAAGATACAAAAACTAAACAATTATTCGACAATACCCTAAAGGATTATCAATTGACTGTGGCGCCAATTTATGCCTTACATCTTCCACAAAAAACCTTATCTGAAAACATTGATATACTATATCAATTCACGAATCAGATGCACCGCTACGACAAATGGCTATTAAGTACCACTAAACGAGCTAAGCATTACAGCTATCTAGCACAGGTATTAGCCGAGAAGCATCAAAACATCGCCTTATGCAGAACCCTGCACGAAAAGCTTATTCAACACAAACCACTTAATGCAGAGTTTCACTACGATTTGGCGCATAGTTTACATCTTAATTGCAGCCGATTAAACACCAAGGAAACAGCTCGCCTAATTGATGCTTATAAAACATCTTATGGTTTATTAGCTCAGGCAAAAACCGCCTTGGGACTCGCAAGATTTTATGATAAGCATCTTAAATCGGTTACAAAAGCCATCAATATATTAGAGACTGCGCGAACAGATTTTGGCGACAATCTAGCAATACTTATCTATTTAAGTCAATTGTATATTAAGCAAAAAAAATGGCGCAAAGCGCTTCATGTTTTGCAACACAGCATCTCAATCTCTTCATCAGATGACCATTGCGTCGAAAAAGAATTGGCATGGAGTAGCATGGGGATACTCTATGAGAAGGGTTTGAAAGTAGCGTCAAAAGCCCAAGAGTATTACGAAAAAACATTGCTGTGCAATCCTTTTAATCCACAAGCAAACGACTATTTGATACAAGCTTATAGCACCCAAAAAAAATACCCTAAAGCCATTCATCAACTCCAACTTCTTTTGAGTGAACAGCCCTTTAACATACTGTACAAAATGCGCCTAGCCAAGCTTTATGACGAAAACAAACAACCAAAAGCGGCCAAAGCTACCTATCTTGAAATTTTGAATCTTGCCCCCAATTACACCCCTGCAATTGAAGCAATTAAAAAAATAGAACACTAGCTATAAAAAAACGCCCAAAGCATAGCTTTGAGCGTTTGACGATTTATGTAAGGTTTATTTTATTAAAACTTTTCTACTGGTATTTTGGCCATTCGCCAATACATTTAGGGTATAAAAACCAGGTAGTAATTGATGAATATTTAATAAAAATAATTCATCTTGAATATTTGATGCTGTTCGGCGTGCAACCGTTTGTCCAAAGGCATTTACCAATTCAATTTCTATATCAGAAATACGAACTAAGTCAAGTTTTACATGCAAGCGTTCTGACGCAGGATTGGGATATACTTGAACTTTATCAAGATTTGATAGCTTATTAACCGTTGTAGCAGGCGTTGAACTAATATTAACATCGTCTATGTATAAGTTGTTTTCATAATCACATACGTGTTCAAAACGCAGCTGAACATCGCTTGAGTTGGCATAGGCCGATAAGTCGATGGTTTCTTGACGCCATTCATTAGAAGTTGGGACAAATTCGGTCGTAACCACATTAGAAACTGTAGTTAGGTTGTTGTCAAATTTTTCATAGATCGTAGACCAGGTTACTCCACAGTCGTCTGATGCCCAAACACGAAGTGTATCACTGTAGCCTGTGGCAGAATACAAAGCATAGGCCAATTCAAAGGTCATCGTCACCGATGCAGACCCACTCATATCTAAGGAGGGCAGCGTAATATTATCAAGCTCTCCATTGGCAGGATAATCCCAATTATCTAAAAACATAGAAGCAGCACCCGTTTTGGAAGCCGTTGTAGTTTTGGCCCAAGTAATATCTCCGTCAGGATTATCGAGGGCCCATCCTGCAGCAGGAAATGCACCTTCGAATCCCTCAAAGAAAGGCAAGGCTAAACCTCCTGATGCAATCGTGAAATTGCTGCTACTGTTATCGTTGTTGCCGTCACCGTCTGAATTACCGTTGGGCAAGGTTGTCCATGCTTCAAAGGTATGACTACCACTTGCAACCGTTTGCTGTGGCAAATTAACATTCGTCGATTGCCCCGTTGCTAAGCTACCCGACCAGGCCTGTGTTTGAGTAGCACCACCATCAATTCTCCAATTTATATTCACCGATGTAAGTGTCATCGACCCATGATTTTTGACAGTAACAGTCGGTACAAAACTAGGAGAACATATTGTCCCATTTGGACTGAGGACTAGTTCAATGCCTGCATCGTAGGATGCGGTCACACAGGCTTGAGAATTAATAAGGCCTGGCCTAGCGCCTATGATGGCATTGCGCATACGGGCTTTTTGGCCAGCGGTAAACGAATTCATACAATTATCATTTACATAATCCATATAATTCATAAACATATCACCACTGTTACTACAAGAAGTAGAAGGGTGAGAAGGGCAGCCACTATTTGGCCCATTTTGGACCGGTGTATCGTTGACAAAATCATCTTGGTTACAGCCTCCGTTGCCACTACCCCAAACATGTTGAAGATTTAGCCAATGCCCCACCTCATGCGTAGTGGTACGACCTCCATTATAAGGGGCCGAAGCACCTGTTTTACCAAAGTAGGAATACCCTATTACGACACCATCAGCCCCATTTGGAGCACCTCCGGGGGTATAGGTAAAGCCTAAAATTCCACCCCCCATTTCACAAACCCAGATATTGAGGTATTTGGTAGGGTCCCATATTGTCTTACCTCCTGCAGCTGTAGAATAATAAGAGTTGGTCCCTCCTATAGAATTAACCGTTGTTTGGGTACGAGTGATTCCTGTAGTAGAATTATTAGAAGGATCTTTTGTGGCTAGACAAAATTCTATTTCACAATCTGCTACGACCCCCGCAAAAGCAGAAGGGACATTAGACGCATCAGAATTAGTTCTTCTAAAATCATCATTGAGCACTTGTATTTGTTCAAAGACTCTATTATCAGAAATATTTTGCGCATTTGTTCGGTAAATTATGTGCACCACAACCGGTATAGTATATACCGGAGGCATTGATTTGGCTGCGTCGTTATCAGAATATTGACGGCTTGCCATTTTCTCTAAACGCTGCTGCACATCCGCTCGTTTTTGCACCAATGAAGGATCTTCAAGAGCGGCCTGTTCGATTTTTTCGTTGGTAAAACATCGGATTATTTTACCATCAGCTGCGTAAACATCTTGCGTAAGCTCAAGTTGCGCAAAAACAGTTGTTGAGCACAGTATAGACAAAAATAGTAGTAATTTTTTCATTGCGATAAATTTAATTGCGTGTTAAACAGTCCGATGCGATTTTGCAAAAGTTCTGTTTAAATCAAAACAAGATTTGATTAATATAGTTTTTGAGGGAAGTGAGAACTCCCCCAAAATAAAAAAAGGAATTGGTGATTAAATATAAATAATCCTTTTTTTCAAAATAATAATTGGCAAACCTAAGCAATCAAAAACAAAGCTATCAATAAAGCAGGCCCCTTTCCAAACAATTCACTCCTTGCTTATAGTACATAAAAAAAATGCTGACCGACAGGCCAGCATTTTAATTTTTGTACTGTTTATTATTTTTAGTGCACCAACTCTGTTACTTTGTCGGCAGCATCTTGAAGTGTGACAGCAGAATGCACATCTAGGCCAGACTCGTCGATTAATTGCTTGGCAATTTCGGCGTTAGTTCCTTGTAAACGAACAATAATCGGCACTTCAATATTTCCAATATTTTTGTAGGCATCAACAACTCCTTGTGCTACCCGATCACAGCGGACAATTCCACCAAAAATATTAATAAGAATTGCTTTCACATTTTTATCTCTCAAAATAATTCTAAACGCTGTTTCAACACGTTTGGCATCAGCAGTACCACCAACATCCAAGAAATTGGCAGGGTCGCCTCCACAAAGCTTGATAATATCCATGGTAGACATAGCCAAGCCAGCACCATTTACCATACATCCAACATTTCCATCCAGCTTCACAAAACTTAGTCCGTGTTCTTTAGCCTCTACTTCGGTAGGGTCTTCTTCGTGGACATCTCTTTGTGCAGCCAATTCGGGATGACGAAAAAGGGCATTATCGTCGATAGAAGCTTTTGAGTCAGCAGCGACGATTTTGTCATCCGATGTTTTGAGACATGGATTAATTTCTATTAAAGATGCATCAGCACCAACAAACGCATTATAGGTAGTGGTAACAAATTTAGTCATTGCTTTGAATGCACTTCCTGACAAACCCAGATTATCTGCAATTTTGCGTGTTTGGTAGGCCTGCAAACCTAGATGTGGATGCACATACTCTTTATGAACCAAATGTGGCGTTTCCTCAGCTACTTTTTCTATATCCATTCCTCCTTCGGTAGAGTAGATGATAACGTTGCACTTGCGTTCACGGTCCATCAGGATAGAGTAATACAATTCGTTGTGGTCGGATGGGCCAGGATAATAAACATCCTCTGTTATCAATATTTTACGCACTAATTTGCCATCACCATCCAAACCGCCAGGGGTTTGAGGTGTTTTGAGCATCATGCCCAAAATATTAGAAGCGTGTTCTTTGACTTCATCCATATTTTTGGCCAGCTTCACTCCGCCTCCTTTACCGCGTCCACCAGCGTGTATTTGTGCTTTCACAACACACCAATCGGTTCCGGTTGTTTCTTTTAGTTCGGCAACAGCTGTATCCAGATTGTTGATATCCTCGACAACAACACCGCGTTGAATAGGAACGCCGTAGCTTGCTAATAATTCTTTAGCCTGATATTCATGCAAATTCATGATAAATAAAATTGATTGTTATTAAATAGATATTGAACCATTACAAAAGGTAACCTAAGTGCAGTGGCCCTATTATGCAGTCCAAAGCTAAAATAATTTCGATGTTTATTCAAAAAAGGAGCTAGGTTTTTGATGAAAATAAAAAACAAGGACTAGAATTTATTTATAACTAGCATTTAAAGCATCCATAAAAACAAATAAAATAAATGCAGCCTTCTGCTTCGGATAAATTTGGATAAAACTCGGATAAATTCTAACTTTCGTAGATTGTTTTCGTAAACTAAAAATAAGACCCTACTACAACAAAAAAATTTATGAGTACAAGTTTCAATATCCAATTTCCTTACAAAGAAGAAGTCACCTCAGAGGAAGACAAACAGATACATTTAGCGTATCGACGTATGATTCGTTCGATCCGCACGCCCATTACAGAGGAACAAGAAACCGCAATCAAAAAAGCTTATTTATTAGCCCGTCTAGCCCATTCTCAACAACGACGTAAATCGGGAGAATTATATATTTTCCACCCCATAGAAGTCGCTCGAATCTGTGCTGCAGAATTAGGCCTTGGGGCTACCTCTATCAAAGCTGCTTTGTTGCATGATGTTGTTGAAGACACACAAGTAGAACTAGAGGATTTAGCCCATGAGTTTGGTGAAAATATTGCCATGATTGTAGACGGGCTTACAAAATTTAGAAATATTGCAAATGTAGGAACAGATATCAAAAGCCCTCAAGCCGAGAACTTTAAAAAGATACTACTAACTATATCTAAGGATGTCCGAGTGGTTTTGATTAAGATGGCCGACCGCTTGCACAACATGCGGACTTTGCAATCTATGCCTGCCCATAAACAGCTTAAAATCGCTTCTGAGACTTCCTTTATTTATGCCCCTCTATCACATAGGCTAGGTTTTTATAATATAAAAAACGAAATGGAAGACCTTTGTATGAAAATCAGAGAACCCGACCATTATCAGTTTATTATTAAAAAATTGCAAGATACAGAAGATCAACGCCAACAGTATATCACACAATTTCTAAAGCCGATTAAAAAGGCCATCAAGAAAAAATATGACATCAAAAAATTTAGAATTTTTGGCCGTGCAAAATCAGTTTCTTCCATTAGCAACAAACTAAAAACTAAGCAGGTACCCTTCGAGGAAATCTACGATCTTTTTGCGATCAGGATTATAATGAATGTACCGCATGAAGAAGAAAAATCTTTATGTTGGAGTGTCTATTCGATGATAACGGATAACTACACTCCGGTGCCCGAACGCTTAAAAGACTGGATTTCTACCCCAAAGTCGAATGGTTACGAATCGTTGCACACGACTGTTATGGGGCCACAAGGTCGCTTTGTCGAAGTTCAAATTCGAAGCGAACGTATGGATGAATTGGCAGAACGGGGTTATGCTGCACATTGGAAATACAAAGGGCTAACCCAACAAGAGAATATCTTTGAAGATTGGTTGTCTAAGGCACGTGAAATGCTGGAAAACCCCGACAATGATGCGATAGATTTTTTGAACGATTTCAAATCTAATTTATTCGCTGAGGAAGTATATGTTTTTACCCCACAAGGAGAAATGCGGTTTTTCCCAAAAGGGGCCACTGCACTCGATTTTGCATTCGATATTCACTCGGAAGTGGGCTGTCATTGCAAATCCATTAAGGTTTCTCAACGTATTGTGCCCCTTAGCTACGAACTTAAGAATGGCGACCAATTATACATAATTACAAGTTCGACTCAAAAACCAACGGAAGATTGGTTGAAAATTGTTAAAACAGGTAAAGCTCGTTCAAAAATACGGTTGGCCCTTAAAGAAGAAAAACTGAAATGGGGTTCCTTCGGCAAAGAAACTTTGGAACGAAAACTTAAAGCACTCAAACTAACTGCAGAACAAGAAGAAAATATCGATACCTTGGTCAAGTATTATGGCGCTCAAAATCGACTTGATTTGTATTTTGGCATCTACTCCGAACAATACAACCTCAATGAGATTAAAAAACTCGTGATTGAAAACGGAAAACTATTGGCCAAAAAAGTAGGAGAAGACCTTGAAAAACCCCAAGAAAACAGTCATAAAAATTCTACCAAAGGAATTGTCCGGGCAAGAAGAAAATTTAAAGGCAAACCCAAATTATTGATTGATGGAGAGGATGCTAGTAATTATGTAAATTCACTTTCTCCTTGTTGCAATCCCGTTTTGGGAGACGATATTTTTGCCTATGTGACCTCCAAGCACGGCATGAAAATACATAGGACCACCTGTCCGAATGCCGAATATCTTCAAGCCACCTTCGGTTATCGGATTAAAAGGGCAGAGTGGGTCGATACGGCTAATACTTCTTTTATTGCCGAGCTTCTGATTACAGGAATGGACGACATGGGCGTTATTCAAAGTTTATCTAATCTGATTACCGACAAGCATAAAATAAATATGCGCGGATTTTCAATGAATGGAAAAGAGGGGCATTTTGAAGGACGGGTTAGTGTAGTGGTCAAAAATAAAGATCAACTCAATCTGTTAATCATGGAACTAAAAAAACTTAAGGAGGTAAATACTGTCGCTAGAATTCAATAGTTGATACATTTTATCTATCTTAAGGCTCTGTTTTTTATTTAATTTTTATGGATCGTGCCTATGTTTTAATTGGTTATCGACTGTAGCAAATGTTTCTCAATGCCAAGCAATCAAAAGAATTCAAGAATCATTAAAGAAGTCATCAAAATATTTTCGCAGTATCTCGAAAAAAATGGTTTGCGTAAAACTCCAGAACGCTTTACCATATTAGAGGAAATATACAAAAGAGATGACCATTTTGATGCAGAGGCTTTGTATTTGCATATGAAAACCCAAAACTATCGGGTGAGTAGGGCTACGGTATACAATACTCTAGAATTATTGGTATCCTGCGACCTTGTACGTAAGCATCAATTTGGCAAAAACTTGGCCCAATATGAAAAATCATTTGGTTCGAAGCAACATGACCACGCTGTCTGTATCGAAACAGGAGAAGTATTTGAGTTTTGTGACCCTCGCATTCAACAAATCAAAGAAATGGTATCTAAGATATTAGGCTTCGAAATTACGCACCACTCACTCACCTTTTATGGCTACAGCAAAGAAGCAAAAGAGAAACTAGGAAGAAAATAAAACAACTTCGCATGCTTTAGAAAGCTGCTTTTAGGCCAAGCGTCTAAGCCAAGCAAAGAATAATTTCTAAGAAAATTAAAATTGTATAAGATGTTGATTATCTTTGCCCAAAATCTTATATATAGCCTCTAATATGAACTATTCTTTCGAAGAAGAAAAAGGAATTCAAATCCTGCGTATCGACACCCTTTTAAACCCCACAGATAACCTCAAACTAATAGAGGTAATTGAGGGAAAAATCCGGCAGCAGCAATGTCGTTTTGTCATTGATTTACAACTGATGGACTACATGAACAGCAATGGACTTACCTTCTTAATCTCTATTCTCACACGTTCAAGAAATGCTGGTGGCGATGTTGCAATTGCTAATCTTTCTGCTAACATCAAAAAAATCTTACTGATTACCCGCTTGCAATCTGCCTTTAGTCTGCACAATAGCGTAGAAAAGGCTTTAGACTTTTTTATGGAACAAGCCTAATAACATGAATTTAGCCTTCATTTAGGTCATCTTGGTTTCGAAAAAGTTTAGTAGATTTATTTTTACAAATAAACATCAAAAACACATTGATATAGTATTGATTTTGTATTTTTGTGACTGAAATTAACTTTAGATTCGATGGACGCCGTTTTTTATCCCTGCGGCACCTTCAAAATAATTTATACACTTGGGAATTATAAACTAAAAAATTATGGTTGACGTATTATTAGGATTGCAGTGGGGCGATGAAGGAAAAGGTAAAATAGTTGATTATCTAGCTGCTAGTTATGATATTGTAGCACGGTTTCAGGGCGGACCTAATGCCGGTCATACGCTCTATCTTGGAGACAAAAAATATGTTTTACACACGATTCCTTCCGGTGTTTTCAGAACTAATGTACTGAATATAATTGGTAATGGAGTGGTCATCGACCCTACTATTCTTTGCAAAGAAATTGATCAATTATCTACATCTGGCATTGAATTTTTAAGTCGATTGTACATTGCACGCAAAGCGCATTTGATTTTACCTACCCACCGATTGATGGATACTGTGATGGAAGCGGCTAAAGGGGAAGGCAAGATTGGTTCAACCCTAAAGGGAATCGGCCCCACCTACACCGATAAAATAGCACGTCATGGCTTGAGAATTGGAGATATTTTCTTAGCAGATTTCAAAGAAAGATACAATAAACTTAAAGCTGCCCACTTGCGGATGGCCTCTGCTTACGATGCCGTTGACTTTCCGCTAGAAGAGGAAGAACGCAATTGGATGCAAGCAATAGACCGCTTAAAAAAATTACAATTTGTAAATTCTGCTTATTTTATCAACGATGCTATCAAAGCAGGTAAAAAAATATTAGCTGAAGGCGCCCAAGGTTCGATGCTAGATATCGATTATGGCACCTACCCTTTTGTAACTTCTTCTAATACGATTACTTCAGGTGTCTGTAATGGTTTAGGAATTGCACCCAACAAAATTGGTGAAGTTATTGGTATCACAAAGGCCTATTGCACTCGAGTTGGTGGAGGCCCCTTCCCTACCGAACTAGAAGATGAAACAGGCGCTTCAATACGAAAGGCCGGTGGAGAATTTGGCGCCACTACAGGACGCCCTAGACGTTGTGGGTGGATTGATATACCACAACTCAAATATACTATCATGATCAACGGAGTTACTCAATTGGTCATGACGAAAGCGGATGTATTAGACGACTTTGATGAAATACAAGCAGCAAGCGCTTATCTAGTCGACGGAAAAGCCACCGAAGAACTTCCTTTTGACATGACAGCCAATTGTCCTAGTCCTATTTATACGAGTTACAAAGGCTGGAAAACAGATTTAACTGCTATCACAAACTACGCAGATTTTCCACTACCGTTACGTGAGTATATAGAAACCTTAGAGAACCAATTAGAAATAAAATTTAATATTATTTCTGTTGGTCCAGGTCGAGAACAATTGGTCCTTCGCAAACAAAGTGCACTTGCATAAAAAAAGCCCATCTGAAAAGATGGGCTTTTTTTTATGCAGCTTTTTGATCGATTACCTGAGGTAAGTACTTTAGCACTAAATCTTCTTTAATACCAACCTTAGAAAACAAATAAGAAATCATTTTTAGTAAATCTTCTTGTCGAACTTTACTGTAGTTACTGAACGCCTTTTTGACAATCGCATTAACATCTTTAACCATAGATGCATCAGCCGCCTGACCTGTCTTTTTTAGGGCGTATTGTTCTGCTAATCGTTCCGCTACCGACTTTTTACGTTGTTTTGCTGCAATAGATAAGGTATATAACTGCTTTTTTTGATCGTTAAGTTTTTGATGTGCTCCGCTAAATTTCTTCCGAACCTGTTCTGATGTTTGTTCATACAGTTTCATCACCTCTGAAAAAGACTGATTAGCCTCCTTTACAATTTTGATATCCTTCGAAGAAGTAGCGCCATTATTGACATTTTTTGCAACAGTTTTCAACGATGTAGCCATCAATTTTGATAAATTTTTGATCGCTTTCGACAAAGATTGTGCTTCGGCTTTCTTTTCAGCCTTGTAAGATGTAGCAGCTTCAGATGTTTTTAAATCGCGCATCACCTGTTCGTCAGCGCCTTTCATTTCATCTTTTACCTCATCGGCTTTTGTCCCCTGAGTTGCTTCGTCGATAACACCTGCCGAACCACCTGTGGTGCTTACGCTATATTTTTTGTTTATTTTTTTGAGCATAGCGTTCAAAAACTTCATCGTAGGACGAGGTATTTTGCGTAGCCCTTTCGAACCATCAATCGACAAAATAAACTCATCGCCATTTCTTCTGCAGGTGCCCGTAATCATATAATCTTTCTGCGAATCTCCGCTATCCGTTTTCGTTTTGTGATAATCCTTCCAACAACTATGTCGTTCGCCTAACATAAAAAAAGGAAGCTTGTTCGATTTGTTTTCATCAAAACCTAAATATATATGATTGGTAAGAATAAGAAAAGGAACCGAATTGCCATCTAAGAACTTTTTAGACAAAATGGTCGCTGTTACTTTTAAAAACTGACCGCCTTTTACCTTTGGTAAATTAGCTAATTTGATAGGATTTTTGAAAGACATATACTTTATTTATGTATAAAATGACGTAATCGTAATAATGCAATTTAATTAAAAAAAATTAAAACGACAAGTAAAATCGGAACAAGCCCTTTTCAAGTGTTTAGTCCGTAGCGAATAATTGCTCTAGATCTTTGAATGCTTTAAACTCTAGTGCATTTCCTGAGGGATCCAAAAAAAACATAGTGGCTTGTTCGCCCGCCTGACCTTTAAACCGAATGTAAGGTTCAATAATAAATGGAATTGACTGTTGCTTGAGCCTTTCAGCTAACAGTTCCCATTCGTGCATCGTTAATACAACGCCATAGTGTGGCACCGGTACACCTTGACCATCTACCTGATTAAAATGCAATTGATTATCTTTTTCTGCCCCCTTTTTTAGATGTGCAACAAATTGATGTCCATAGAGGTTAAAATCTATCCATTCTTTAGAAGAACGTCCTTCGGTACAAGCGAGTATTTGTGTGTAAAAATACCTGGCTTTTTCTAAATCATGGACCGGTACAGCAATATGAAAAGGTCTTATAGATTTCATTTTATTATCAAATTAATTGGTTATTTAATATTGGCAATTTCGCCAAAAAAAACACGGTTTATAGATCTAATACTATCTTTCTACTTTATTGAGCTAAAGGTAGCTCTAATTTTGTATATTTGGGCACGGTCAACTAAATCAATCAGCATGACATACTAAACGATTTTTCACCTAGGTTTATTCCTTATAATCTGCCTAGTTTCTTGTAAAGAAAGCAGCAAGCCTGCATCTCAAAACCAAATCAAGCCGGTCCTCTCAAAACTAGAAAGGTTATTTTTAGAAACCCAAATAAACAGGTTGCGGGTGCGGCAAACTCCAGATTTAGAAGGCGCTGTTTTGAAAATATTGCCCCAAGGTGAAATCGTTGAATACAAACACGATAGTACTAGATTTAGCACTAGCATTGAATACAATAAAACTACTTATAATTCTAGTTGGTACAAAATCAAAACGCCAGACAATACGGAAGGTTGGGTATATGCCGCTTTTTTGACTTATTTAACACTCGAAGAAAATCGGCTGTA
>CAJQQM010000228.1 GCA_905480485.1 uncultured Aureispira sp. | reverse complement strand
AAAAGAGCGATAATTATCTATTTTTAGAGGAAGTGGATATAGCCGATAAAGATAGGGCTGTCTTTCTGAGTAGCTTCGAAATTGAATAAACGAAGCTAGCCCCTAAGTCAGTACAAAGCAGGCCCTATCAACCTTGCGCCTTTGAAAGCTAAAAAGCGGATGCTGCTTTCTATTGCTTTTTTGAAATTCACCTGCTAATTCACTACCACTATTGTTTGGTTTATTGACAAAACCGATACAACGGTATTTAGAAAATATGTTTTAGCGCTTAGCTTTGATTTTTGACGCCTTGCTATTACTGAACAATTTCAGCTAGCAATGCATTCAATTCTTTTGGTTCTGTTAATGCGCGCAGCATTTTTTATTTTAAAAAATAATGTTGGCGATTGAACCGTCATTCTCTGCCTTTTTATTCATCATACAAGAACCCTTAGTTTGAAAGAAGTAGACATGGTCGAAAACCTAATGAAGCGGGTTTGTCAAAAGTATTTGCAGACGATTCCAAAGTATTTACTAAGCATATTTGGGCTGTTTAATTAAAAACATTAAATTATGTTTTTTAGTCAACTCATTTATTTATTCTAAAGTACGCTCAATCTATGGAAGCCAAAGCCTATATTTTTAAATTTGACAAGGAACAGGAAATCTTCATACTATTAGACATTCATGGTGAACAGATAATTATAAATAATACCCACAAAAAATACCAATGGCTACAAGGACTAGCCCCTGAAAAGATTGTCAAAATAAATGCAAAAGGACGGTGGAATTCTTCCAAAGACTATCAGAATATTCGTCAACAAATAAACAATCTAGAACGTACAAATCCTGTTCAGCAAGTCAACAAAACAAAGAATTCTATTCCATCTCCTGCAGCCAAAACTGAATCGCTTCTTGGGATTCATACTGTTGAACTAAAAGTTGATTTGGCGGATATGCTTCAAAAGAGTTTAAAGGATATCCCAAAACATTCTACTGCAAAGCTTGCCATTTCAAGTGTAATTGAGTTAAGCAAACGTCTAAGGATGCAAGCTTTTGAGGATGGCGTAATAGCGGGTCGATACGACGCTATTCTTATGGATGTTGCCCACAAACTACTACAGCACAAAATCAAAGATGTTGATGTTGAATTTCTTCAAAAAAACTTCAAACTTGATACAGGTCGAGCTAAAAGTTTATACAATCAATTATTGAGGCTTAGAATTTTAAAATGTGCCTTTGCTACATCCCACCAACCAAAAGATACTTCTTGGCCCCTCATGGAACGCCTGTTTTGTGCCTCTTGCCAAGGAAATGGCGCTACCTATACCTACGAAAATCGGCGTAGTGGTTTTCTTAATTTAAAACAAACACGTGTTGAAATAGTACAGCCCTGTACTGATTGCAATCAAAAAGGCTATCATCCTAAAATGCATTTCCCCTTCCTGATCGAAAAAGAATGGGTTTCAACTACACTACCTATTGAAATCAATTTAGACAAAATCGCTCAATCTATCTTAGATAATTTTATCACAGAAGCTGAATTTAGTGAAAGTGTTTTAAAGGCAACTTTAGAACTTGACAACTATCTAATCACACTCTGCCAGCAAAAAATACGGCAAAAAAAAGGATGGGTAAAAGCTGATTTGGACAAGACATTAGACTTCCCTATGGTAGCTACTTGGGCACAAATAAAGGAGATGTCCAAGCTATTTAATCACTACAAATTTCTTAGTATTTCTACGGTAAAAGAACTGATAAAATTACTTTTTAAACATCAAATTTTAGAGATTGGCACCAAAAGGAGGTCGACCAAAGACAAAGCAACTTACTATAAATTAAGCAAAGAAGCCAAAAAAATATATGCGCTTTTGGGCAACTAACTATCAGACATTGGACGCTAAACGCTTAGTAATTTTGTCGGATAAAGAACTCCATTCATTCGATTCAAATGCTATCAGTATCTAAGGGGTTTACTTTTGAATTAAATTCAATACAAAGCTTCGGTTTCCTAAATAAAAACTTAATTTTGAGTAGGCCTATGGTTGTATGTTTGGAAAGGCTTTATTAAAGCCTTATTTCAAGATACAAAAATGCTTTAATTATTTGAAAACCCCAAAAGAACATCTGTGCATTTGCTTATTCAAAATAAGATTGAATTTTTTTTTGAGACTTTTATTTTATCAAATAACAAACACAAAATGCTTGGCCTGATGTAGCAAATACAGGTTTCAATCCATTAATTTTATTCTCTATTCCTTATGCATTTATTCATTGTTTTTTTATGCAGCTTTTTACTTAGTAGTGCGGTCTCAATAGCACAATTTGCGCCCCCCGCCGGTCAAATTGGTACGACTGCTATTTCAAAAGATGCTATTAATATCAAAGCTTGGGCGAGTCAATGTACGGTTGTGGCGGGCCCCACTAATATTGCTGACACAAGTGCCTTGGCCGCATCGGCAGGCACCGCATCGAATGCTACCGGGCAAGCGGGCGATGGTAGTATTGTAAGTCTGGGAGATGGCGGTTATGCTATTGTAGAATTCGACCAAGCTATTTCAAATGGTCCTGGTGCCGACTTCGCCGTTTTTGAAAATGCCTTTAATGCAACATTTCTAGAGTTGGCTTTTGTAGAAGTTAGTTCGGATGGATTGAACTATGTGCGTTTTCCAGCGATATCGAACACTAGTACCCTCCAACAAATTGATGCTTTTGGCGCCCTTGATGCAACGCAAATCTATAATCTGGCCGGTAAATATCAGGCGAATTACGGCACTCCTTTTGATTTGGAAGAACTAATCCAAGACAGCGCAATAGTCGACTTGAATGCTATTACTCATATCAAAATTATCGATGTAGTTGGTTCCATACAGGCCAATTATTGCAGCCGAGATAGCCGTGGTCTGCCTATCAATGATCCTTGGCCGACGCCTTTTGCGTCATCGGGTTTTGATTTAGATGCGGTAGCTGTATTGAATCAAGAAGGTGTTGGGATTTCAAACCTCTACAACAGTGCTTTGCGCGTCTACCCCAATCCTAGCAAGATAGGGCATGCCATTTTTATCGATAACAACACAAATTTTGAACATCTAGGCCTCGCCTTGTACAGCTGTACCGGTCAATGTGTTTGGCATTCTAATGAACCAATAACTAGCATTCCAACCGCTGGTCTTAAGGCTGGATTTTATCAACTGCGAATCGACACCAAGCAAGGCATTTTATCCCATAAAATAATCCTACAACCCTAAATTTATGCAAAAGGTATTGGTCATAAGGTTGAGTTCTATTGGTGATATTGTTTTGACAAGCCCTGTTTTGCGTTGTATTAAACAACAATTGCAGTTATCCATTCATTTTTTAACTAAAGCATCTTTTGCTTGTATTGTTCAATCCAACCCTTATGTCGATAAAGTAATTGCATATGACCCCAACACGCAAACGCTTAAATCGATAATACCGCGCTTGAAAGCTGCCGAATATTCGCTAATCATAGACTTGCACAACAATTTAAGAACCCGTTACATCAAACACAAACTTAAAGTCAAATCATTGAGTTTCAATAAAATTAATCTCGAGAAATTTTGGATGACTCAATTTAAAATAAACCGCTTACCCGATCTTCATATTGTAGACCGCTACCTCAAGACAGCTGAAGCGATCCGAGTAAAAAACGACGGTAAGGGTCTTGATTATTTCATCCCAATCCATGACCATGTGCCCGTGCATCATTTAGATCAACGCCTTGAGGCGGGGCAATTTTTGGTATTTGTTATCGGTGCAGCCCATGCTACAAAACGCCTGCCGACCGCTAAAATAATGGCCATTTGTCAACAATTAAAAGGGCAGTTAATTGTTCTGATTGGCGACCGTTCAGATCAGGAACGCGCCTCACAAATTATCAAAGTCGGACAGCACATCATTAATGCATGTGGACAATATAATTTGCATCAATCAGCTTCTATTGTTAGTCAAGCAAGGTTAGTTATTAGTCACGACACCGGATTTATGCACATTGCTGCAGCACTGAAGCGTCCAATAGTTTCAATATGGGGCAACACTATCCCTGCTTTCGGAATGTATCCGTATTATGGTACAGATTCTACGGCCCAACACAAAATACTTCAAAACCAAAGCTTAAATTGCCGACCTTGTTCCAAAATAGGCCATAAATATTGCCCCAAGGGACATTTTAAATGCATGCAAGACATTCCAAATGAAAAAATAGTGCAACAAATCGAGGCAATGTTGTCGTCTAACTGATCACCGTCGACCTAAATGATACTTTCCGATTCTTTATTTCTAAATATTAACCTCTCTCTAACAACTTAGATGTCGATAATTTTTGCATTCTTTAGACAGTTTAAGTATCTTTGTGTTTTTAATAACTAAACTATATTTCATGGCAATCTATATAACCGACGAATGTATCAATTGTGGCGCCTGTGAACCCGAATGCCCAAACAACGCTATCTATGATGGTGGTATTGAATGGTCTTATGCAGATGGAACAGGGGTATCCGGTGTATTTACCTTGGTAGACGGCCAAGATGTTGAAGCCGAAAAAATGCATGCACCGGTCGAAGACGATTTCTATTTTATTGTACCGGATAAATGTACAGAATGTCATGGTTTTCATGAAGAACCTCAATGTGCTGCCGTTTGCCCTGTAGATTGTTGTGTACCGATGACCGACTACCTTCAAACTATGGAAGAAGAATTAGAAAGTTCAGGAGGTTTTGGAGACAGCGCAGAAGACCTCAAATACAAAATACAGCGTTTTAAAGACGATAAGAACCTAGAGGAAACCAACGAACGCCTGCTCAAGAAAAAAGAAATCTTGCACGTTTAATCGGTTCATATATACTTGCATTTTAATCAAAAGCCCTGTAAATATCATGTTACAGGGCTTTTGAAATTGAATAGCGCATCCAATTATTTTAGGGCTTATCTGAACCATTTGTGTGTTTTTTGGTATTATTGTGTAGGGTTGCTCCTGCCTGCTAAATTTTGAACTAAAAAAAGCAGCCTTTTATCTGTAAAAAATCACTTATGAATAAAATACTCAGAAAACTAAGTGTTGTTGTCGGTATAGTCATACTCGTTTTGGGCCTGCGTTTAAGTGCTCAGTTAGGGGCCTCTACTCCCGACGAATCTGCTAAAGAACAAATCAAGGCGGCCGCTGCGAAGATCAATTATGCTACAAGTTTGCCGGTTAGCAACGAACAACTTAATGCGCTTGTTCGTTTGAGTGGCAAAGTAAAGGCTAGACAAAAAATTGATTTATTTTCTGAAGTAAATGGTCCGCTAGTTAAGGTAGGAAAAGAATTTAGGGAAGGCGTTGTTTTTGAAAAAGGAGAATTGATGTTGCAAATAGATGATACCGATGCACAACTAGAGATAAAGGCATTGAAGAGTCAACTTTACAGCAATATAATAGCCTTACTACCCAACCTTGAATCGGATTATTCGGATAATTTTGAGGCTTGGAAAAACTATATCGATCAATTTAATATAGACAATGCTATTGCAGAAATGCCCGAGGCAATTTCTGCGCGCGAAAAATTATTCATTGGTTCCAAAAACTTGCTAAATCAATACTTAAATATAAAACGTCTAGAACATCGTTTGACTAAATATAGCATTCATGCCCCTTTCAAGGCTGTGCTAAGCAACTCAACTATCTATAAGGGGGCCTTGATTCGTTCGGGACAAATACTTGGTGAATTGACCCATCCGAGTCGATACGAAGTAGAAGCGAATGTATCGTTGTATGAGGTGGCTTTTTTCAAAAAAAATAGCAAAGTTAATTTATATTCAGAGGCTACAAATGGAAAATGGGAAGGCCGTGTAGCCCGTTTTGGCAAAAAAATAGAAGAACAAACCCAATCTCAGAAACTATTTATTAGTGTCAATAGTGCTCAACTCAACGAAGGTATGCTGTTGAATGGTTATATCCAATCAGAAACCATCAAAAATGTGATGCAACTGCCTAGGAAACTATTAGTTGATAATCGAGCCGTGTATATCATAGAAGCAAATCAACTACAACTTAGTCCTGTAGAAGTGGTTAAAATTGATGGTAATAATATGTTTGTCCGAGGCTTAAAAGACCAAACTCAAGTTCTTGCACAAACAATCTTAGGAGCCTATGAAGGTATGCCCGTAGAACTCATAAAATAAATAGCCATGAAAAAAGCCATTCAATACTTTGTTAAGTACCCTATTTCTGCGGATGTTTTGTTGCTCTTAATTGCGATTATCGGCACTCTTTCAGCCATTAATATTTCTCGATCTCAATTTCCGCGGGTAGAAAGTCGCGAGATTGCAATTGAAACCAGCTTTATAGGGGCTTCTCCTTCTGAAGTTGAAAAAGGCATCACCATCAAAATCGAACAAGAGATAGATGGCTTGGAGGGCATTAAAAAAGTGACCTCTAGTTCGATGGAAAACCGCTCAACTGTAAATATCGAAATTCTGAGCAGCTTTGATATTGTTGAAGTACTTAGCGATGTCAAGAATGCGGTTGACCGTATCAATACCTTCCCGGAAGATGCCGAAACACCCGTTATTTACAAAAAGGAGCGATCTGACCGATCTGCTGATTTGATGATTAGCGGAAATGTAGACTTGAAAACGATTAAAAACTACGCTGAAATTGCCGAACAAGCTCTTTTGACCAAGCAAGGTATATCGAAAATTGATGTAAGCGGTTATCCCGACGAAGAAATTGAAATAAGCTTGAGTGAACAGGCCCTCGAAACCTATCAATTAAGTTTTGGTGAAGTCGCCAATATTATTGCCGCCAACAACTTAGAAAGTACCGGAGGCACCCTCGAATTAGACGGTACTGATATTACTATCCGAGCCGAAAACAAGAAATACTATGCCCAACAACTTGAAAATATTATTGTTAAAACAAGTCCCAACGGCAAAAATATTTTGCTTAAAGATGTAGCTAATTTACGCAATCAATGGGCCGACATACCGGAACGTTCTTATTACAATGGTATGCCAGCTGCCAAACTAGCTGTTTCTAGCCGTTTGAGTGAAGATATTATTCAGAGTGCACAAATTGTCAAGGACTATATCAAAGAATTTAATGCAGAAAACAAAATAGTACAGGCCTATCTGTTGCGTGACGGAAGTATAGGCATTCAGCAAAGAACTGATTTATTGCTTGAAAATGGTATTAAAGGTATTTTGCTCGTGCTACTCTTTTTGGGTTTGTTTCTTAAGCCCAGGATTGCTTTTTGGGTAGCGCTGAGTATCCCAATTTCTATCGCGGGAATGTTTATTTTAGCGCCCATATTTAATGTCAACATCAACATGTTATCTTTGTTCGGATTGATCTTAGTCATTGGAATTTTGGTGGATGATGGTGTCGTTATTGCCGAAAATATATTTCAGCGATTCGAACAAGGTTTCCCGCCACGTCAGGCGGCAATTGAAGGCGTAATGGAAGTAGCAGGTTCGATTGTATCGGCCGTTTTAACTACTTGCTGGTTTTTTATGCTCTTTTTCTTGATTGAAGGACAGATGGGAGATTTTATGTCTAATGTTGCATTTGTCGTTATTGCTACGCTCTTATTTTCTTTAATAGAAGGTTTTTTTATTTTACCAGCCCATATATCTCATTCCAAAGACCTACAACAAAAAACACAGGGACGGGTCGAAAAGAGTACAACCGCTTTTTTTGCCTTTCTCAAAAATTTCGTTTACGCTCCAGCTCTACGATTTTGTATCAACAACAAAACTATAGCAATTGCCATCACTATTGTTTGTTTTTCTATAAGTATTAATTTGGTGATTGGAGGGCAGGTAAAACTTACCTTTTTTCCGAACATTGATCGAGATGATATCATTGTAAACCTCAAATTACCCGCTGGTACTACCGAATCGAGCACAAGTAGCTTGCTCAAAGAAATTGAAAAAAAGGCATGGATTGTTAACGAAGAATTTAGCGCTCAAAGAACCGATAGTCTTGCCATCATAAAATCTGTTTCTCTGGATATTATGGGCACAGGCAACCAAGGTAGCCTAACACTATCCTTGCTTGACGGAGAAACAAGAAATCTACAGAGTAATGTCATCAGTAATCGTTTATCCGAATTGGTAGGACCAATTTATGCTGCAGAAAGTTTGACTTATGGCCAAAAATCAATCTTTGGGGCTGCTATCCAAGTCGGCTTTGTGGGCAACAACATCGAAAGTTTACGTCAAGCTAAAGACGAATTTAGATCGATCCTAGAGGCTGACAAACGGCTCAAAAACGTAAGTGATAACGACCAAAAAGGCGGGCAAGAATTCAACATCGAATTGCTACCTTATGCGGAAGCTTTAGGAATGGACTTACAACGCATCATTCGTCAAATCAGGCAAGGTTATTTTGGATTAGAAGTACAACGATTGCAACGCGGCAAAGACCAAATAAAAGTTTGGTTGCGTTATACCAAAAAAGAGCGTAAAGATTTTAGCAGTCTTGAAAACATGAAAATAAAACAAGGCAATAAAAGCTATCGTTTGAAAGAACTTGTGTTGCTGTCTCCTCAAAATAGTTCGCTAAGTATCAACCATGCCAATGGCAAAACCAAGCTGGAAGTCAGTGCATCTATGAACGACCCTGATGCCTCTGCAACGGAGATTTTCAACAATGCTAAAGATGTTATTCTTCCTGAAATACTCAAAAAATACGCAGATGTAGAGGTGGTGTACGAAGGTCAGAGCGAACGAGCCGCTGAAACAATTAATTCGATGCAACGTTGGTTGCCTATTATCTTATTGTTGGTCTTTTTTACGGTGGTACTTACTTTTCGTTCTTTTATCCAAGCCCTAACGGTGATACTACTGATTCCTTTTGCCTTTATAGGCGTAGTTGGAGGTCATTGGTTTCACGGTGTAGCTATCAGTATTTTATCTATGTTTGGCATATTAGCGGTTGCAGGCGTTGTAATAAACGATAGTTTAGTGCTTATCAATACCATGAATCGATTATTGAAAGAAGGTGAAAAGTTTAAAGATGCTGTATACAAAGCAAGTTTGTCGAGGTTTCGCCCGATCATACTTACTTCTATTACTACCGTAGCCGGTTTAATGCCAATTGTACTAGAAAAAAGTTTACAAGCTCAATTTCTGATTCCAATGGCGATTTCGCTTGCCTATGGCTTAGCAGCAGCTACCTTTGTAATGTTGCTCACCCTCCCTCCTATACTTATTGGAATCAATAATATGAGACGTATGTGGAAATGGGTATGGGAAGGCGAAAAATGGTCTGCCGAAGCCGTTGAACCAAGTGTTATGGAAGAAGACAATCCTGAAGAAACAGCCGTAGAACTTGTACCTTAAAACAACAAGGAATAGTCCATCCAATAACGTGTATTTGGAATTTCCGCCTCAAAATCTAGGTGTTCCCCTTGTTCTGTTTTGAATTGCAATGCCCTTGCATGCAAACAAATAGCTAAAGGTAGATATGTTTTTTTTGAACCATATTTGGCATCCCCTACAATTGGACAACCAATATACGCTAACTGTGCTCTAATTTGATGAAAACGTCCTGTCTGAAGCTCTATTTGTAGTAAATGACTGTGTGCGGTTGATTTCAGGACTTCATAAGAAAGGGTGCATTCCAAACTTTTCTTGACTTCGGTTTTATGTATATCGGCTCTTTTTTCTTTTTGATTCTTCACCAAATAATGCCTTAGAGTCCCCCTTTGATTGGGTGGCAACTGATCGACAATGGCTAAATAAGTTTTTTTAATTTTTCGATTACTCCACTGAGCGTTTAGTTTTTTGAGACTATTTTTATTTTTAGCAAAGACCATCGCTCCACTCGTCACACGATCAAGTCGATGCACAACACCAACAAATGCGGCATTTTTAGCTTTTGATTGTTTTTTAAAATTTGGTTTCTGCCCCTTGGTTTTGGGCGCAAGAAAACGTCGGTCTAAGGAATAAGTACTTCGTTTTCCTGTTCGCAGATATTCTTCCACCAATGATTCAACAGTTATTACTTCGAATGGATTGCGTTCAGAAATTAATCCTGCACGTTTGTTCACCACCAAAAACTGTGGTGTTTCGTCTATTATTTTAAGTTTTTGAAACATCGTCTACGACCTTTATGTATGCATGAAGCATCAAAGGTATTCAAAAAGTTGAATTTATAGATACATTCGGTTCAGATTCCTTACAATTCGATGATTTCAATTTCAACCCTTCTATTAAGATGCTGCATTGGTCCACCTACCGAATGCAGCATATGTTGGCATCCGAAGCCTTTAAATTGTAGGCGTTGAAGATCAATTTGATGTTCTACTAAAAAATTGTAAACGGTCTGTGCCCGTGCATCCGATAAACGTTGAGAATAATCGATGCCATTATTACAGCCATTGGTATGTCCTTCGATGGTTATCTTCAGATTTTTATTGCGTTTCATTGTTTTAAACAACGATTTAAGCGAGGGTAAAGATCGTTGCAAGGGTTGAGGAGAATTACCATGAAATAAAATATTACTCACAACAAAACGTGCCCCTTTCTGAAGTTTTTTGATTCTGCTTTTCAATCGAATACCACGCATCTCCGTAGCTATTTTGAAAGCTGTCAATAAAGTATCTTTAAATACATAACCGTCTTTGAATACTTCTAATTGCAAAGGGCTGTTCATCCGACTTTTTGTACAAACAAAATCAAGCTGATAGTCCCCGGTTAAACTATCAGAAGTGGTCTGTGCCAAAATGTTACCTGATTCGATGTCGGTAAGACTAATACTTGCTTGTATTGATTGTTGACTGCCAATTTCTTGCACATTACCCTGCAGGTTCAAACGTATGGCATAATCAAAGTGCAGATAGTGTCCACTTCCATGGTCGTATACATTGTTCAGAAACAAGATATAGCTTTTTTCTTTCTGAACCGTCAGACTTTTAGAATAAGCCGCTTGTACACCAGCAGCAACCCGTGCATTTGAAGCCTGCATAGAAAGGCCGGTTTTACCTTTAAGGGCAATTATATTCCTAGAAAAATTAGTTCGGACAGGTTTTAATTTTTTGGAATAAACGTCTTTACAAAAATTACTGTCTGTATATTCATAAATACTGAAGTCGTAATCATCTAAGCTATCAATTGGCTCAATTTCTATCAATAAATCACCCTTGGCCTTGGGGCGGAATTCGTACCAAACACTGTGGGATTCTTTTTGCATAAACAAGGTATCGCCGAGTTGATTTCCCTCAAACTCGAGATAATTTCCATAACCTACCGGATTGTTCGTAGGACCAATTGTCCTTCTGACTTCGAGTTGCAAACGATCGTTGCAATCCGCATAATTTTGAATGTCAAGGGGTTTGATTTGAGCAATAAGTAAGGCGGGAATAAGTACAAGAAAAATTATTTTTATCATCTTCAATAATATTTTATTAATTTTGTTTTGCAGTTTATTCCTTAATTCAGATTTAAAAAAAAGTTACAGGTTTAAAACAAAATGAACATCAGTTAGACCTAACTATTCCCTTGGTTGTCCAACGTAGTGGGACAAGATGCTTAAATTAGCAAGCAATAAAAATCAATCCTTATACAAAAGACTTCCCGCTACAAATTTTATTTTGTATTTTACATTTTCTTTGTTCGGTAAATTTTCCCGTTATTTCATCAGACCAATTCATGACCCACACCGATTCTAAATTACTTGAATCTCTGAAAAATAGTGAACAATCGGCACTCAAATCCATTTTTGAGGCCCACTACCCTATGGTATTCCGTTCTATTTATCGACTTATACCGGATACAGCACTTGCAGAAGACTTGAGTCAGGAGGTGTTTTTAAAACTATGGGAAAAGCGTTTAAAAATCAACATAAAAAGTTCCATAGCTGCCTATATTCGAAAAATGTCTGTCAACGAAGCACTTGGTCAGCTTCGCAAAAACAAAAAAATGCGCATCGAGGCTATTACAGAAATTGATACAGCGGTCGTAGATAGTACAGAAGCGATTTATTTGCAACATGAAATGCAAGAACACCTGCATCGTGCAATCGATAAACTGCCGCATCGCTGTCGTTTAATATTTCTATTATCCCGTTTCGAAGAACTATCTTATAAAGAAATTAGTGCCCAATTAGATATATCGCCCAAAACGGTCGAAAATCAAATATCAAAAGCCTTAAAATTGATGCGAAAAGCCGTACAAAGCTATAGTGCGCGTTCCTTGTTTTTAATGATTTTGTTGCAATTTTAATTTTTTTCCTGTTCAACAATAGGGGTTCTTTTAATTTTCTGCATCTTATAAATGAAAGCTTAAATAAACTTATGAATTCTAATGACTACATTCAGCTACTTCACAAGGTTTTATTGCAAAAGGCAACCGAAGAAGAAACCTCGCGTTTAGAAGCTTGGGGGAATGAAAAAGAGGAACATCAACGCTTGATTGAAGCTTACAAAAACACTTGGAGTTTATCCAAAAACTATGGTGAATCTGTTTCGGTGGATACTACTAAAGCTTGGCAAAAACTTGAACAGCGTTTACGAACAAATGAGTCGGCGGTCGTTAAGAAATCAAAGCAAAGTATTGCTGTGTGGCTTGCAGCTGCTAGTTTAATTTTTGTTACTGTAATCGCTTGGTTGTATTCAATGCCAACAAATACCCCTGAATGGCTAGAATATCAAGCGAGCAATCAACAGGTCTTAATCGCTAATTTACCCGATGGTTCGGTAGTAAGTTTAGCGAAAGGGTCCGTTTTAAAGTATACTCAACAAGTGGGTAAAAGGCTCGTAAAATTAGAAGGAACTGCTTTTTTTGAAGTATCCAAAAACCCGAGCCAAGTATTTGAAGTTGAAGCCAATAATAGTATCATAAGCGTATTAGGAACTTCTTTTGAGGTGCTTGGTCAGAATGACAAAGATGCTGTTGAAGTGCATGTAACTGAAGGAAAAGTAGCGATTAAGCAGTCCGTTAGTGCTGCATCCGTTCAACTTGAAGGAGGTCAATCGGCTAGGTATAATCGACAGCATCAACAGTTTGAGACTTTTGATTTGCCTAATAATATATTGGCCTGGAAAACCCAAAAGTTAGTTTTTGAAAACAGTCGGCTTGATGTGGTTATTAGGGACTTAAATGCATTTTTTGACGTAGAAATAGGTTTCGAAAATCCATCGATAAAAGCCTGTCATTTTACTGGAAAATTTAAGGATTCAAGTTTAGAAGAAATCTTAGAAGTGTTGTGCTTTAGCAGCAATTTAAAGCTGGAGCAATTAAATAATACATACCAACTTATTGGTCAGGGCTGTCCATTATCTAATTAATAAGTCATGATCATTAAGCAAGCTATAGTTACAGTATTTTTACTGTTTACTTTTTTGGGATTGAATGCACAGATACCCTTTATGCCAAAGAGGGTAAATGTGCATTTTTTTGATGTAGCCCTAAAAGATATTCTGACAGAATTTAGTCAAACCTACCGGTTGCAATTTTCGTATTCCAAAGATCATTTATTACTCGATCAAAAACTACGATTTAGTAGCAACAGCCTTAGCCTAGACAAAACACTACAATTATTCTTTAAAGAAAACAATATTGCCTGCAACAAAATAGCTGGACAATGGGTTTTGAAATCTATTATACCCAAGAAAAAACGTCAACTCAACCGACAGCAAAAAAAGCAGCATAGAAAAGCGCAGCGACAAAAACGAAAAAAGGCGACCTTAGAACGAGGCACACTCATTGAACGAGATTTGTATCTTGATATCATCTCAAAATCAGTTCCTAAAAAAGATATTCCTCCCAAAGTTTATGCAAATAAAGCCATAAAAACACTTAAAGTTGATCGAATCGGACAACCTTTCGAAACAAGGGAGCATGTAGATATCAATCAAAAGCGGGTAATTGCTGTCGATCGTCCTTTTACGAAAATGCATTTTGCACAAATTTCAATTCTTCCATTTTTGAGTAGCAACGGTGTTTTGAATCACCGTTATCAAGCCCTATCTTTCAATGTATTTTGGGGCATGAATACGGGGGTTAATGGCTTAGAATTAGGCTTGGTAGGCAACAGTCTCAAAAAACAACTTCGTGGCCTGCAGATAGCTGGTTTTTTTAACCACGTCAATGGCAAAATGCTAGGCCTACAGCTAGCAGGCATGCTAAATATGGTTCATAAAGAAGTATATGGGCTTCAGGCAGCTGGGCTTTGGAATGTTGCTGATCATGTATACGGGGCACAATTGAGCAGCTTAGCAAATATTTCGAACAGTATGCGTGGACTACAAGTAGCTGGCTTAACTAATATTGCAGCAGAAGTTTATGGATTTCAATTGGCAGGTTTATTAAACTTTAGCAATGGTCAACTAATAGGCAGTCAGATTGCCGGCTTTGGAAACATCGCTTGGGGGGGCAAATCGGCGGTTCAATTGGCGGGTATCTTTAATAGTAGTGCTAAGGCACAATTTCAAGGCTGCGCTATTTATAACCACGCCCAAATTATTGAAGGCATGCAGCTAGGTAGTTTTAATATCAGCCGTCAGGTAAAAGGCGCTCAAATTGGCCTCGTAAATAGCTGTAAGCGCCTTAAAGGCGCTCAAATTGGCTTGATTAATCATGCCAAAAATGCCGCGGGCTTGATGTTAGGTCTAATCAATGTAGCAGACAGCGTACAAGGGGCTTCTATTGGCTTGATCAATATAATCAAAAATGGATACAATCGACTTGAAATTTCTGGTAGTGAATCCGTCTATCTAAATTTTGGCGCCAAATTTGGCCTCAAAAAATTCTATCACATTGTACAAGGAGGCTGGACCGTAAATAGCGACAATGTCTACGCTTGGTCAATGGGCTTGGGCATTGGTACTGCCCTATCCTTAAAAGAACGCTTTCAAATTAATTTTGAACTGCTGACCGCACATTTAAACGAAAATACTCTTTGGACAGCTCAACTTAATTTACTCAATCAATTTAAAATCACCTTGGATATTTTACTCTCAGATCGGGTCAGTCTGTTTATTGGCCCTAGCTTCAATCTTATTATTTCTGAGCTCTATCACTCCGATACACAAAGCTATGGATCCAATATTATGCCCTATCATTTTTTTAATAGTACACACAAAGGGCGCAATACCAAAATGTGGATAGGCTTTACAGCAGGTTTACGCTTCTGATTGCCGGCTCGATTGCTACTGCCCCTTCCGTTTACAAGGATATCAAGCCTAAAATTTTATTAAATCTTTTGTCTTTAAAGTCTATAATTCGGCCTTTATATTGTACTTTTGCGTGGTATAATTAACGCAAAGCGCGCAACCATTAATTCAAGTAGTCATGGCCGTAGTAAAATTTAGATTCGAAGATAGTAGCATTTCTCCTCGAGAGGTTAAAGGCATGGTCGGTGATAATATACTCGACTTAGCCGAGGATAACGGTATGCATATCAACAGCAACTGCGGTATGGTCTGTGCCTGCAGTACTTGTCATGTATACATTGAACAGGGGGAAGAGGTACTCTCCGAAATCTCAGACAAAGAGGAAGATTTTATTGACCGTGCCATCAACCCGCGTATTGAATCAAGATTATCCTGCCAATGTATTATCGAAAACGATGACCCAAGCGAACTAATAGAAGTATTGGTTCCCGACCAATCACAAATTATAGGACACGAACATTAATCAAGCCTTAAATCAAGATATTATGAGTTTTGAAATAGATTTACCCATCGAATGGGCCGACCACGAAGATATCGCCATGGGGCTTTACGACAAATTTGGAGATGATTTTAGCGAATCCAAAATCTATCGTATTCGTTTCACAGATTTGTTGGAATGGATATTAAGTATTCCTAATTTTGTAGGAAAAAAAGAAGATTGCAACGAAAACCATCTGGAACAAATACAAGCTAAGTGGGTTTATGAGTGGCGTGACAACCAATAATATTTGCCGAATTCTAACCTATTTAATCTGATTCTTTTATTAAGCATTCCCTATGTCTTATCTCGATAAATTGCACGATATAGATACATTCATACTCGATGTAGATGGCGTACTCACAGATAGTTCGGTCTACATTTTTGAAGATGGTGTATTGATGCGTAAGATGTCGGTCAAAGATGGTTATGCGCTTAGATATGCTTTACAACAAGAGTATCGCATTATTATTATTACCGGAGGCCGTTCGGAAGGCGTCATAAAAAGACTCGAAAAACTAGGCATTACTGAAATATACAGCGGTGTACAGCGCAAAATTGAAGTAATAGACGACCTAATCGCCTACCACGACCTTGATGTCTCCAAAACTGCTTATATGGGAGACGATTTACCCGATTACGAAGCCTTAAGGGTTGTTCATTTGGCTACTTGTCCAGCCAATGCTGTAGCAGAAATAAAAGCAGTCTGTCAATTTATTTCCCCAATAAATGGCGGGGCAGGTTGTGTTCGTGATTTAATCGAAAAAATCCTCAAAGCGCAAGACAAGTGGCATCCCGCCGGTAAATAATCCCTGCCGACAAAATTGTATTAATTAAATATTAATACCTTGTTCTTATCCAACCAAAATTGTAGGGCATCTGTTACTTGAAGTATACGTTTAAAATTACCTAATTTTTTTATATGCTATTTATCTTAAAATGGCTGTTGTACAGCATTGCTATCTTTTTTTTAATCTTAATAATAGCCTTATTTTTACTCTTAAAATTTGTCCCTGCTTTTGGCGCCAAGCCTTCTAGTAAGGAAAAAAAGTCCTACAAAAAGTCTCCTAATTACCAATCGGGAAAATTTATAAATTTACAACCACTAAGAACTGCATATAAAGGCCCTGACTTTATAGAGGATTCGATACAAGATGCAGCCCTACGAAAACCCCATTTTGAGTTACCGATTCAAAACATAGAACCGCATCATTTCAAAGATAAAAGCACAACAACCCAAGTATTTTGGATGGGCCACTCTACGCTTTTCATAAAGATTGAGGGACTTAACATTTGGATAGACCCTATGTTTTCGCGCAGCCCTTCGCCGTTGAGTTTTGTTGGGCGACCGCGCTATCGTCGCCAATTACCCTTCAAAATAGACGATATTGATACTATAGATGCTGTTTTGTTGACACATGACCATTACGACCACTTGGACTATAGCAGTATCAAGGCTATCAAAGAAAGGGTACAACATTTTTATTGTCCGCTTGGAATGCAGGCACACCTCCAACGTTGGGGTGTTTCTGAATCCAAAATTACCTGCTTAGACTGGCATGATTCGGTGCAATTACAAAACCTACAGCTTATCCTTACGCCTAGTCATCATTATACGGGACGCAGCTTGAACGACCGTTTCGAAAGCCTTTGGGGCGGCTGGGTGCTTAAGGGTAGCCAAGACAATCTTTATATCAGTGGAGATGGTGGTTATGGCCCACACTTTAGGGCGATTGGTGCACAGTATGGCCCCTTTGATTTGGCCATGATAGAGTGTGGTCAATATTGTAAATATTGGTTAAACAACCATTTGTTTCCGGAACAAACAGCCCAAGTGGGCTTAGATGTTGGTGCCAAAGTACTTATGCCGATTCATTGGGGCGCATTCACCCTTGCGTTTCATGCCTGGGATGCCCCTGTAGAACGCTTAATTACACGTGCTTCAGCATTTAATTTGCCTATTTGCACCCCTCTAATCGGTCAGGTAGTTGATGTTAGCAGCAAACAATTCCCGCAAAAAAAGTGGTGGCGAACTTAACTTGGTGGCAGGCTATCCATTTGGGCAATCCAATCTCGAATTAGTTGAACACCCTGATGATGTATTAAGGTTCGCCCTAATTCAGGCATCATCGCACCGGGGTCTGTCGATTGCATTCTAAAGGGTAGAATAGATTGTTCGGGATGTCCAGGAACAATACTGTATGCACGCCCACCAGTGCCTTTCCCGGTGGCAACCGGTGATTTCCATATGCCTAAATTAGCCTGAGATGACTGGTCGTAGCTTAAGTCTAAACCAGCAGTAGAAGCAGGTCCTGCTTGTTGATGACAATGTGCACAGTTAATATCTAAATAAGCGAGTGCACGCAAATGCAGTGATGCTGTGCTGTCTTTCCAATCAACTGTTTTGGCTAAATTAGAGGGTAATGAGTCCCTAAACCATGCTTGTGCCTGCCAATAATCGAGTTGATTGTGTCGACCACTGACATAGCTATAATCTTTGTTGAGATTACGTATTTTGGGCCCAATAGGAAGCAAAACACCGGCATGGTTGTGGCAACCTTTGCATTGGTTTTTATTGGGAATTATGTATTCAAAATCGTGCTGAATTCCAGCAGAAGGATTACTTTTAATGGTCTTGATGCCCCCGGTAATTTCTAGGATAGCATCACTTTGGTCTGTATTCCAAACATAAGGTAAAGCCTCCCAGCCTGACGGTCGGTGCACCAATAATCTTGTTTCTATAAGCCGCTTAGGATAATCTGCTAGGGTATCCGATGGATAATAGAAATTCTTTATCAAAACAGACCCCACCGGAAAATCTAGTACCGCGCTGTCTTGAAAAGGTATCGTAGACGAAGGAGGTACATAAACAAAACGTTGTTTGTGGGCATAATCCGAAAAAAGAGCACTATTTAAGTCGTAGGGCAAAAGACCATCAGCCGCTTGCAGTTTGTGTAAGGCCCCTTCAAAAAATCCATAATCAGAAAGCCGTTCAAAAGGATGCTGTGTATACAGTCGAATGCCATTATGTTGGCATGAATCTAGGCCCACAAAACACATTAAAAGACCCATTGCCATCAAAAGAATTGTTTTTTTCATCAACTAGGCTTTAGCTTCGTCATCCAAGAATCGTGCCCATTGATATTAATAGAATCCAGGGTACAGTCGTAAATAGAACTATCTTCATTTTTGTTTTTTATCATATCAGCAGGTTGCGCCCCTGCCGCTGCGTTGAGGTTTACAAAACGGACAGGACCGTTGTTGTGTAGACAAATCCGCGATTTATCAACAAACCCACCCTCTTCAGTTAAACTATTTGGGTCAAAAATACCATCGGTAAGTATATCTTTGTATCCCCCAACCACGGCTACCATCAAGCGTCCAAAATCGGTTGTGGTGTCTACGGCTTCGCCTCCTTGTTCAAAACGATTATTGTACACTTCTATAGCCGAACAATACGGCACATAGGTCTTAGATTTGTAGGGCTTGCCCGTAAACAACCAACTCACTATACCCATTCCCAGCGTATTGTGCCCTATTATTTGATTATTGAAAACTTCCATTTGAGTATGTGCCATCAGCAACATACCTGTACCAGGCGGAAGAATATTGACTACATTACCCGGCGCCGAAAAATTAGGAAAATTATTATTGAACACTTGATTGTTGTACACGCGTATCTTAGCGCCATTCGCTACCGGAATATCCGGCATGTCAAAAATCAATAATCCACCCGCGTTTTGTTCGCAGCGGTTGTCGTATACCGCACCATTAGAAGAGTTTTCTATTTCAATACCTGCCACATTATGGTGGGCAAAACAGCGACGCACCGTAATATTATTAGATTGTCCAACATAAATACCTGCATCCATAGCAAAACTTGCTTCACAATCTTCTAGTAGTACATTGGTACAAGACACAGGATACAAGCCATAAGCGCCATTTTGAGGGGAAGGCCCGTTTGTCCATCGTACCTGTATATCTCTAAAAACAACCTCTTTTGAATGTTGCACTTTAATAGCATCCCCTTTGGTATCTTCGATCGTAAACCCTTCTAGTACTATTCCATTAGCATTTTTTACCATAAGCCCCTCTGCGCCCTCAAGTTGATCTTTGAAAGAAAGTACTGTTTTCTGACTCCCAGCACCTTTTATAGTAACCGATTTTGCATCGTTGAATGACAGTTGTCGCTGAAGGGTAAATTGTCCCGCAGGCAGTTGAATAAGCATACCTTTGCTTGCAGTTATAAGTACTTCCTGCAACTGTTTCTCAAAATTTTCATGACCAATGAGACGGTGGTTAGTTTGAGGGTTGTTAGAGTTGGATTGGCAGGCCGTTAACAACAACAGCAAACCAAGGGCAGTAAATGATTTCATCTTAAATTAAGTCTAGGCTAAAAAAAAAGTGTATAATATGCTTAATTATAGCCTGTTAATCTAATTTTTTTTATAAAAAAATAGCATCCTTCTATTTTTTTAACATTTAGAAATAGCGATTTATTAACGCATCTACATCTGATTTAAGCAGCAGCTACTACTTTTAGTTTAGTCAATGATTTGTTAAAAAGCACTTAGGCAACACCCTACTTTGGTCCTCTTGATGGATTTACTAGATATAAGCCCATAAAATTGAGTAAAACACCATCAGATTCTTTCCGAATTTACTAGTTTCCATTCTAATTTTTAGGCAGCTAATGGATTTCTATTAGTTGATTCAGCTTGATTCATTGAGTGTACATTTATTAAATTATAGCCTAATATTTTTTAAAAAAATACTATATTAGCAACTTAATCAAAATTTAATTTTGTTCGATGAAAGCACTTTTCAGGATTTTAATGGTTGGTTTTCTTTTTCTGTGCCTAGAATTGCACAGCACGGAGGCACAGGTTGGGATTAATATTTTGCAAGCAGATAGTTCAGCTATTTTACATTTAGAGTCGAATGACCGTGGTTTTTTACCGCCTCGGTTGACGACACAACAGCGCGACAGTATCAACAACCCTGTGTATGGTCTAACCATCTTTAACACAGAAGATAGTACCCTTCAATACTTTACTGGTAGATGTTGGATGCCTGTTTGGCAAAAAAACTGCGATGAATGTGTTTTTGATTTACGCATTGAAAACAACAGCGGAACCATTGACCGAATTGTATCAAACAGTGATTCCACTCGATTGTATATCAACCAACAAAACGGAACAGCCTCTATTGGCCTGTATGTTATTGCCAATCTTCCGGACGGAATTAGTGTAAATATAGATTCTGCTGTAGTAAACGGCGTGGATACCGTTTTATTAACCGTTAATGCCGACATTTTTGCCCCACCTGGTAATTATCCTATTATTGTACAGGCAGCATGTGATGGCATCATCAAAAGCCAAGTATACGTTGTTACTGTAGAACCTTGTATAGAGATTGATTTAATAGCACCGCAAATCAACTATGACCTCCAAGCGGCCAATAACTTACCCTCTAACAACCCTATTTGTGTCGTATTACGCATCCCACCTGGACTCGAACTAAGCAACGATAATTCGGGCGCGGCGGTTTATACTTCTGGCAATCTACATCCTCAATCAAAAGTTGGGATTTTAAATGAGGGCTTTTTGTTGGCTAGTGGCGGTGACGGAGGTGTCGGTGCAGGGCTTCAAGGACAAACGGGTGAAGGTATAGCAGGAACGGATGCCATGGTACTGACAACACATACTCATTTGATCAATACCGGCAAAATTTACAGCGGCGGCGGCGGCGGTGGGTCGGTAGGATTTATAGCCACTATACCTATTCCACAGCCTGTCGGCAACTTTAACCTAGGCATTGGCGCCGGTGGTGGTGGTGGCAGTCAGTTAGGCCTTGGAGGCAACCTTGGTACGGGCTTTGGCTATTATCAGACAGGAACAGATGCAACTGCAGGAATTGTATCATTACCCGGTACAGGTGGTGTCCTTACAACGCCTATTTCCTTTACGGTAACGATCGCTCAATTTACCATTACTCCTGCTGTTTTTGGAGGCAATGGTGGTGCTTATGGATTGGATGGATTAGAAGGAAGTTTAACCTTTAATTTAGATGTAACTATTAGTGTTCCCTTTGTTGGTAATATTAGTATTTTTAATCAAAATTTCCCCGACCCTCCCCTTTCTGTCTTTCCAAGTGGTGGCGCTGCGGGCAATGCAATAAAAAGAAATAACAACACTTTAATTGGTCCAATTGATGGTAATTATCAAACTTCCAACCTCAAAGGGCCTGTTATCAACTAATAAAACCCCTAATCTGTGCATCTTTGCCAAAAAAACAATATATTTATAGTCAACCTAAAATGAACTTATTTGTCGACGCTTTTAAACTTTGGCAGATTCTTTGCTAATATTGCAAAGTAGTACTACTTGTATAATACAAAAACAAACTATCCACTATGAAAAAAATGACGCTACTTTGGGCTGTTATCGTCTGTTTTATGACCAACCTTTCTGCTCAAGATTTTGAGGGAATCATTGAAATGGTGCAAATTACCCCTACCGGGATTGAATACAACATGAAATGGTATATTAAAGACAAAAAAATAGCTTACGAATTGTCTTTTGAGAATGGCCGTGGCATGTATCAAATTCGCTTTGTCCCCAAAAAATCGACCAATTCGATGCTAATGGTTACCGCTGATACCAAAACTGAAATTCCAATTAGCGAAATTAAACAACCTGAAGGATTTAGTCTTGAAGGTGCTAAAATAGTTGACCGTGGCGAATCTAAATCGTCTTCGTTTAAAGATGTGAATAATTGGGAATTGACCACGCAGGAAATAACCTCCTCTTTGGAAGTGACCACCGACATAGATATTAACTTTACCGATTACAAAGAATTTTTCAAAAATGATTACGGTCTTTGTGCTTTAATAAAATCAGGGCAGCCCGGCTTTTTGCTGAACAGCACCACCCTTGATAACGACGGGAAATTAATCACAAAAACCTCTCTCAAAAAAGTAACCCGCACCGATGTGGCCGATTCTTTTTTTAAATAGGATTAAAATCATAGTTCAACACAAAAAATCTAAGTCAGCAGACTTAGATTTTTTTTTGCACTAAAGTTCTACTTGTACATTTTAACCGAAAAAAAAGATTAGTAATTTGCTTTACCACTCAATTTGTGTATTTTTAGCTCGCATTAAATACAACTCTTATCATAAACATATACCTCTAATCAACTTATAATTATGCTTGAAGCAGTAATTTTTACCTTTGTAATCGGCTATTTAGCGATTGTTTTCGAACATCCCCTTAAGCTCGACAAAACAGTCCCTGCCCTTGTAATGGCGTCGCTTTGTTGGGCCTTAATTTCTTTGGGTGATTTGACCCTTTTTGATCATCATATGAATCCTGTGGATTTACATAAAGGAGATCATGATCATGCTTTGCATGAGGTGTTGCTACATCATATTGGGAAAACAGCCGAAATTCTCATTTTCTTAATTGGAGCGATGACGATTGTTGAACTCATTGACTTACACAAAGGTTTTTCGGTTATAACCGACAAGATAACAACCACTAAAAAATCAACGATGTTGTGGCTTTTGTGTCCCTTGGCCTTTTTTCTTTCGGCTACACTCGACAACTTAGCCTGTACTATTGTGGTGGTATCCTTGCTAAGAAGAATGGTGCCCGACAAACAAGAACGCTTATATTTTGTATCGCTTGCTGTTATTGCAGCTAATGCAGGTGGGGCTTGGTCGCCTATAGGTGATGTTACCACCACTATGCTTTGGATTGGTGAACATATCTCTACCCAAGGTCTTATTTTGGCTTTGGTTATCCCTTCTATCGTTTGTGCCATAATACCCACTTTTATTATGTCTAAAATGCCCTACATGAGGGGTAATATCACCATCCCTGAAGATGGTTCTTCAATATATGGAAAAGACAATCACGAAGTAAAAGGATCAAAACTAATGCTTTATGTAGGGCTTGCCGGTCTTATTTTTGTCCCTATTTTCAAAACCTTGACGCACCTTCCTCCTTATGTGGGCATGATGCTGTCATTGGGTATGGTTTGGATGGTTTCTGAATATCTACACCCTGATGAAACGTTTGAAGAAAAACATAAATATTCTGCACACAATGCACTATCGCGTATTGAGTTGTCCTCCATTTTATTCTTTTTAGGGATCTTAATGGCTGTTGCATCGCTCGAATCTTTGGGCATTCTCAAAGACTTAGCTGGATACTTAGATGGTAAATTTGCTTATTTTGATGGCACTATTGCTGATAATGGCAATCAAGTTCCCAATCGAAGTGTTGTGGTTATTTTGCTGGGTATAGGTTCGGCACTTATCGATAATGTTCCGTTGGTTGCTGCAGCAATGGGTATGTACAGCCCTATTGACAATCCAACAGATAGTCAATTATGGCAATTTTTGGCCTATTCGGCAGGAACCGGAGGATCGATGCTTATTATTGGTTCTGCCGCTGGTGTGGCTGCCATGGGCATGGAAAAAATCAACTTTGTATGGTATTTTAAGAATATCGCCTGGCTAGCTTTTATAGGTTTTGTTGCTGGTGCTGCTACTTTTTTATTACTTTATCCAATGATAGAAGGATTTATGCCTCAACATGAAATCATTGAGGAAGTGATTCTTCCAGGACACAGACATTAGTGATGGGACGTATTATGGCCCTAGATTATGGTACCAAAAAAATTGGACTAGCAACTACTGACCCTTTACAGTTGATTGCTAGTCCTTTGGACACCATCAAAACCAGTGAAATTTTCCAGTTTTTTGATCGTTACCTACAGGTTGAGCTTGTCGACTGTTTGGTGGTAGGTCAGCCGGTCCATAAAGATGGAAATCCTACATTCCTTGAACCGCATATTGTGGGTTTCATACGTCAATTTCAAAAAAAGTATCCAAAAATTGAAATTGCACGTCAAGACGAATTCCTCAGTTCACAAATGGCGAAAGAAATCATCCAAAAAACAGTTCACAAAAAGAAGGACCGGCAAGATAAAGGCTTGGTAGACCAAATCAGTGCTTGTATTATTCTACAGGATTATCTAGGCTTTTGATACTTAACTTCTATCAACAGTCTGTGCCTTTTCTTCTCATTTTTTATCATCAACATTTGTTTGTATATTTGCAAAAGCATATGTAGTGTGCTTATCAAGAAACTGTTTTAACCATGAAATTACCTATTTACGCTTACGGCCACCCTATTCTTCGAAAAGAAACGCTTGAAATAGAAGACAATTACCCCGATTTGAAAGGATTGTTGGATAATATGTTTGAAACCATGTACTACTCTAAAGGCATGGGTATTGCAGCACCTCAAATTGGTAAGAATATCAGAATATTTATAATTGACACCCTACAATTAGAAAGCGATGAAAGAGAAGAGGAAGCGAGTGAGTTTATAAAGGAAGTCTTCATCAATCCGATTATCATTGAGGAATCAGGCAAAAGGTGGGAATATGAAGAAGGCTGTTTGAGTATTCCGGATGTCCGTGGTCATGTATATCGTCATGCTCAGGTACGTATTGAATACTACAACGAAAAATTTGAACTTAAGGATAAAGTTTTTGATGGAATTACTGCTCGTGTGATTCAACACGAATACGACCACTTAGAAGGAATCCTTTTTGTTGATCTACTCAAACCCCTTAAAAAAAGATTTGTCAAGAAAAAACTTGATAAAATTAAAAAGGGCTATACCCAAGCCGATTATAAAATGATTTTTCATCGCTAAATTTAAAAGGATCTGTTAGTGTTAGCAATATATTAAGGCCCTTTTAATATTGTTTTCCTCCTATATTTTAAGTTATATTAGTGTTTTACAAGAATCAATTTTTTTAGCTATGAAATTTATTTGCTACCTTTCTATTGTAACTACATTATTTGTGCTCAGCAGCTCATTTAGTCCCCCTAGCATCCGTCTAGGGCTTCTAAAATACAGTGGAGGGGGTGATTGGTATTCCAACCCGACGGCCTTGCCTAACTTAGCTAATTTTTGTAACAAAAACTTACATACCAATATCGACCCTAATTACGAGACTATAGATGTTGGTAGCTCCGAGATATTTAATTATTCTTTCATCCATATGACCGGCCATGGTAATGTCGTTTTTTCTGCAGCGGATGCCGACAACTTACGGTTGTATTTACAATCTGGTGGTTTTTTGCATATCGATGACAATTACGGCATGGATCCTTATGTGCGTATCGCCATGAAAGCTGTCTTTCCCGACCTTGAATGGGTAGAACTCCCGTTCTCACACGAAATTTATCACAAAAAATATGACTTCAAAAATGGCCTCCCCAAAATTCACAAACACGATGGTAAACCTGCACAGGGTTTTGCCCTAATTTGGGAAGGAAGAGTTGTTTGTTATTATAGCTACGAAACCGACTTAGGGGACGGCTGGGAAGACCAAGAAGTACACAATGATACAGAAGAAATGCGTAAGAAAGCTTTGCAGATGGGTGCAAATATACTCCAATTTGCTTTTGAGCAATAAAAAACACCAGCAAAAGGAATTTGCTGGCGCCTAAATTGTAAAAATTGTTGTGCTATTTTGATATAAAAATCAAATTAACTGGGAAAGTATATATCAGCTAGATGTTGTCTAAACATCTGTGTATAAATTAAGGTTTTATGACTCAAGACTAAACCTTTATACGAAACCACTTGAATAAAAGTTTCATTTTTAGTTACATTTATCTTTGTCGACAAAAATCAAACTTAATAACCGATACGTTTTCGACGTTTTGTTCGTATAAATGCCTGTTTTAATTGCCCGTCTCTATACTCTTCTATATCAATAAGCGTGGGTACATCAAAAGATTCAAATTGCAAAATATGAATTGTTGAATCGATTCGAACCCTATCCGTAGAATCAAATCGTCGAATCACTTCTGTGTATTTTAAAACAGATGGTTGTATCAATTCCGAGAAACCTATAGTTTCTTTAGTCGCTGATTTGCTATAATGTGCTAAGGGATGTGGATTAGCGCAACAGGAGAAAGCGCCTTCTAGTGCTTGTCCAAAATATCGATCAACATTTCCAAAATTGGCCTTATACAAAAAAACAGGTATAATTTCAATAGAATTCCTAGCAGTATCTACCTCTACTAAACTGACAAAATCATAAATATAGCCATCCTCTATTTGTCTTTCTTCTTTTGCCGATGCAGCATAGTAATCAAGTGAAGATAAATCAATCAAAAAAGGAGCCTCTATTGAATAATAATACAAGGCATTATAGCTTTTGAAATTGAATGAATTATAAAAAAAGCTTGACCGTTGTGTGGATTGCTGAAATAGACGGACATAATCCTCTTTACTTAGACGATGCTTGAGTTTTAATCTATTTAATACTTGTTCGTCGATTCTAAACTTTATTTTATTCTTAAAAGGGAATTTACGTTTATTTTTGTTGAGGTTAAAAACAGGCTTGTTCAATTGTTGCCACATAGACGATAATTCATCTTGTTCTTTTTGCAACAACATTTCGGTTTTTGTAATCCACTTTTTGGGAATAAGAAGCTTTTCTCCTCGACGAATAAGGTTGTTCTTTTTTCCGTTAAATGCTTTGAGTTCAGCAAGGTCTACACCGTAATTTTTACTAATTCTCCAAATACTTTTGTCCGATTTAGCCACCGTATGAAAGACTAGATGTTCGGTAGGAATTCGTAATTGCTGTCCTTTGACCAATGAAGATGACTCGAGCTTATTCAGGCTTTTGACCGTGTCAACACTAACGGCATACTTGCGACATATTGTCCAGAGACTTTTGTCAGCATCCGTGACAATATGTATAGATGTCCCCGCAATAGCATTCAGCTGTGTCTTTAGGGGTATTTTCAGTTGCATTCCAGCCCTTAAACCATTTCTTTTGAGTTGATTGAGCTCTTTGACGGCCTCTACACTAACAGCATGCTGTTGACATATACCCCAAAGACTTTTGTCTTCGGTTTTGACAGTATACATAAAATAAGAAGCGTCAGATTGTGCTTTTGCTTTGAATACAAATAGGCTCCAAGCTAGGCCAAACAGCAACAACTTAAATTTTAATTTAACCATAGAACAGGTTTAATTTTATTGTGTTGATTGTTAATGGTGCTTAATTGGAGAATGGGTATCACTAATATACGTTAAATTAATAAAAAAGATACATTCTACTACAATCTATGCGGTACAGAAAATAGGCACCTGCTTCCTCAACATCCTAAAACTTACTCCTTCGGTTCTTTAATTGAATATAGCTCAAAACTACTACCCTATTTAGAGACTAGTTTTTCGAAAAAGCGTATTTGCATATTTGGATGCGCTTGATTGGTATAACTAAACCAGTTAAAGCGTATCGTATTAGAGCTGACTACACTAACAAATTGCTAGTAGTTTAGGCACCTAAGTGCAGCCTCTACCGTATAGCCTTAGCTAATTGATTCAATCTTACCAGAGAAAACCCAAAAGGATATTGCTATATTAGTTTGTAGTATCCACAATGATTTGATCCATACTGTTGTCCAAGAACTTTTAAAAAACCTGATGTTGAACATAAAAGATCGTCAATAAAACTAGGTTAAGCTTACAAGACTGCCCCTAGGCTATCCGCCTGCTTAGAAATCAATTTGGAAACTAATTACGGGCAAAAATCCAGCTTGATTTCTTGGAATAAGCTCTTGTAATTGTCGATCCCAATCAAAATTTCTAACGTTCATATTATTGGTGACATTTTGTAAATCAAGAGAAATCGTGTACGATAATTTCTTGTGGTCTTTGCGATACGACAACCTTACATCTGTTCGAAAATACAAGGGTTCGGCTTCCGAAAAAGGCCTAGTATCATCTTCGACATAAATGTTCAAGGCTCTAGAAGCTGCTTCGTCAGCAGGAGTGTACCGTAGCCCCCCCGAAAAAAGTGTCTTGAGTCCTATTTGTAAGACACCACCTTTTTTAAAATTAATTTCATACCCCGCTAAAACAGAGCTACTCCAGCGTTTGTCAACCCTTGTTCTTTGCCACTCTGTACTATTAAGTGCTTTGTATTGTGACCAGAAAAGTGAGCCGGTAACCAAAACAAAATAATTTTTACTGAACGCTTTTTCGACGGACAAATCGATTCCATAATTTCTTGATTCACCTAAAGACACCATCGGTACCATGCCGTAGCCATCACGTTGATTAAACAGAGAAAAACTACTGCTAGAATCGGCCTCAATTGGTACGTTCCATCCTTGTTGATAGTAGAGTTCTAAATTGGTACGGAATCCAGAACCAATAACTTGCTGATATCCTAGTACAACATGATGCATTTTAATCACATCTAAATTCATGTTAGGCTTAGAAGTAAGGCCGCTGATAGTATCGGGTATATCTAGCATATAAGTACCTATGGGTAATATTCTACTATGAATTCCATAAGCGAGGGTTAGTGTTGTTTTTTTGAAAGGCTTGAAACGGAAAGCAACACGAGGGTCTATACTGTAGGTGTTGTTTAGGGTAAAAAACAGCGCATTAAACCCGAAATTAATGGTCCATTTGCTGCTAGGTCGATAAGAACCGGTTGCGTATCCTTGCATCAAAAAACTTGTTCCTTTATCTGACAAAAATTGATGTTTGCCGTAATCAGGAGAATCCTCCATGTAATTGAGCATATAGGTGATCGCATGGCCACTCAAACCTGCCTTTAATCGAAACAAACGATGTAATTTATTGCTATAGGTAAGGTGTAGCTGACTACGAATGAGGTGATAATCGTTCACTTCGGTAGTATCATATTGAGTAATATCGGTTGGTGCAGAAAAGTTTGGAACAAATTCGGTATCGAATAAATAATTATAAACCACCCCTGCTGTAATACGCAGATAGGATTTATCGTCAAGAAGACGGCGGTAAGAGGCGCCTAAAATACCCATGTGCGAACCACTCACCTCTCCAATATAATCCCAAGATGTTTGCCACAAACTAGTATCTCTTATTCGCCACAACTCATCACTCAATCCACCTACTCCAAAAATCTTTAGTTCATCTTTGTTATCTTTGGACACAAAAGACAAGTTAAAGGAAAGGTCTTGGAAAACATTTTCGGCATTTGGTGCCTGAACATACAGTTTCATCGCATTCAAAATACCCAAAAAAGAATAACGGTAGTTGATTAAATAAGAACTACGTCCTTTGACAATCGGACCTTCGGTAGAAGCTCCTAATCCTATGATTCCTGCTTTAACGGAATGTTCTCGGCTATTCATGTTGCCTCTTCTAAAACGCATGTCAAAGACTCCCGCAAAAGCGTTGCCATATTCGGCAGCAAAAGCACCGGTAGAAAAATCGGTGTTACCCAGTACTGAAGCGCTAAAAACCGTAATGCCGCCTCCTGTAGAGGCAGGCCGTGCAAAGTGGTTCGGATTAGTGATTTCTAAATCTTCGAGTTTCCACAATACCCCCATAGAAGGGTTGCCCCTTATGATGACATCGTTGGCTGCATCGTTGTCGGACTGAACCCCCGGTAACGCAATTGCCATTCTGCCCGGGTCATCAATAGCCGCAGCATAGCGTTTGGTTTCTTCCACCGAGAACGAACGGGTACTCACAACAGAAAGATCGTTCAAGGCTTGATTCCCGACATTGTCTGCTCCTTTAGAGGCCGACACCACCACTGTTTCGGTTACTTGAACCGACTCTTTCATCTTAATATCTAAATAAACCTCTTTGGTAGAGGATACAATTAAGTCAGCCGATATATAAGGCTCATATCCTATGTACTGTGCTTTAACTATTTGCCTACCCACGGGCACATTTTCAATGGCAAAATTACCATTTTCATCCGTAATAGTTTGTATTTCGGTTCCGTCTATTGAAAGCAAAACACCAATTAAGGGCATTTCGCTGACAACATCTACCGCTTTACCACGAATCGTTTGAGTAGGAATATCTTGTGCTTGAAGGGCTGTAACAAAAAGGCTAAAAAGAAGGAATAAAATAGTTGGTTTCATAATTGGTGCTTTGGTGTGTGTAATACATGCAATCTAAAAATAGTTTTTTTAATTAGTAAATCAAAGAATAATGACCTTAGGGTTGCGGCCACCTCGCGCAAAAGTTCTAGCTGTTTTGTCTGCAATACGAATTGGATTGGCAATTCTGTAGTCAGGAGAGACCTCTAAAGCCACTTTATTCGCTTGTTTGATCGATATATTATAGCCTGGACTTACAAAAACAGGTTTTACATTTGTTTGTGTTCGAAGCATTGCCCCCACTACTTTTTTTTGGTATTTGATGGGTAAAACAGCGCCTCTTTCCTCAGCGACTCCTCCTTGATATTGTAAAAGTGGTCTTTTGGCGATACCCATACTTGGTAAGTTCGTTTTGACCCCTACCCAACTTGCAACGCCTAATTTGCGTGGGTGGGCAATACCATGACCATCCAAAATAATTAACTTAGGTATCACATTTTTGCGGTTAAGTATTTTGCGAATTGTCCGCAATATTGGTGGACCTTCGCGAAAACAGAAAAAACCAGAGACATAAGACATACCTGTTTTTGTCTTTACCAAAAAAGTGTGCAAATGGAGTCCATTAAATTGGTGGACAGACACGGCACAAAAAGCATTTTCATCGACGTACTGAATATCGATACCAAACAAAAGATCGTAAGGTTGGAACTGGTGAAAATCAGTGGGTATTATTACTTGTTTGGCCAATAATTTTTGTTCTTGCAGCAAAAAGTCTAATTCCATAGATTTAATTATTGATTTTGTTATCGATAATCAAACCATCTTTCATTACAAGGGTTCTATCACTCATTTTTGCCAATTCTATATTGTGGGTAACAATAATAAAGGTTTGTTGCCACTTGTCGCGCAGTTTAAAAAATAATTGATGCAAGTCTCTAGAAGTTTCTGTATCTAAATTACCCGAAGGCTCATCGGCTAGAATTACGGCAGGTTGATTCATTAAAGCCCTTGCCACCGCCACTCGCTGTTGTTCGCCTCCCGACAATTCATTAGGTTTGTGTTCAAGCCTATCGCCTAGCCCCAAATCTACTAACAATTCGGTAGCCCTAGCGAGGGCATCCGATTCGGATAAGCTAGCAATAAATGCAGGCATACATACATTTTCAAGGGCCGAAAATTCTGGAAGTAAGTGATGAAATTGAAAGACAAATCCAATTTGTTGATTCCTAAATTTAGCCATCTCTAGTTCATTGAGCTGCCGAACATCTGTACCATTTATGTTGAGTTGCCCTTCATCAGGAATATCTAGGGTCCCAAGAATGTGTAATAAGGTAGACTTACCGGCACCCGATTTGCCGACAATCGATACAATCTCCCCTTTTTTGATGCTTAGACCGACGCCTTTCAGCACCTGTAATTGACCATACGACTTATGAATTCCTGCGGCTTCTATCATGTATTTTTATTAAATTAATTAAGACAAGAATTGATGCTTTGTAACAAAAAAATAAACATACTGAACAGCAGCACAATTTTGAGGATGGCTACTAGGCCTATCATAGCAAACACTGCTTTAAATACCTGAATAAATGGAGCTGTTTTAGGCGGCCGGCCTTTAAGGCCTGTGTTTTCTCTCCTTAGAATTTCAGCAGTGGCATCCGACACTTTATCAGCACCATATAGTGCTTCGTTTTGAACTATCTGTAACAATTCTGCCGTTGTCATACTATTTAAATTATGCGTAAAAGATGCCTGACTTTCGGTTCCACGTTCGTTATCCCTTGATATCAACTCGATAGCGGCAGCGATTTCCGCTTCAGAATAACTGCGAAATCGTTCGGCAATGATGTCTTTTAGTTCATCGTTGGACAAGTCGCCTAATTTGTTTATATAGTATTGAATATCTTGCATCTTTTCAGTTTGCTTTATCAAAACTAAAAAAAATTCTATTCATCTAGTCAATTTTTTATATTTTTGAACACTTATTTATTAATCAACTCTAAAAATTAAATATGTCGCTCACAGAATCAAATATGATGGAATTAGGAACCGAAGCACCTGACTTTGCACTTCTTGACACCCTTAGTGGAAAAGAAATAAGTTTAGCCGACCTAAAATCGGAACAGGCAACCGTCATTATGTTTACCTGTAATCATTGCCCTTATGTTTTGCACGTCAATGCTGAACTTGTCCGTTTATCGACTGAATATATGGCAAAAGGTGTTTCTTTTGTGGCAATTAGTTCGAATGATGTCGATAAATATCCACAAGATGCCCCCGACAAAATGACCTTACTTGCCAAGCAAGAAGGCTATCCATTTCCTTATCTTTTTGATGCTACACAAGTAGTTGCCAAAGCTTATGATGCTGCCTGTACACCAGATTTTTATGTTTTCGACGCCGAACTTAAATTGCGTTATCGCGGTCGTTTGTGCCCTTCTCGTCCCAAAACAGATACTCCCGTAACCGGAAGCGATTTGCGTCAAGCAATAGATGCATTGCTAGCGGGCAAAGCCGTAGAAAGCCGACAATATCCAAGTGCAGGCTGCAATATAAAATGGAAAGCCTAAGAAGAAATTCAGCAACAACTTAATGGATGTTGCTGATTTTTTTTAGGCTCAACAACTTGACAAAATCCTCTTTTTTGACCTGAAAAGATTGTTCTTCTAAGTCCGAAATAGAAGTCTGCCACCTCTTTTTGGGATGTTTTTTGTCCCCTAAAGGCTCTATCCACAAGTAAATTTCATCTTGAGGGTGTAGGCTGCATTCAAAAAGTCGATGCGCTTGTTTTTGATTAGAAGAAATATATACCTGCGCTCCTATATAGCGATAACTTAAATTTTCATAGGTAGCATTGAAATCCTTGTTGTTTCTTATACCAAGAGTAATACGTGCCGAATCCACTTCTTTCATCCATAGATTTTCGACATATAACTGCACTTTCTGCAGGCATTCCTCTTGGTGGACATACTGCAAAGTTCTTAGTTCTGAAATGGCATAACTTTGATTTTTCGCTTGTATTTGAACACGGTATTTTTTTCCTTTTTTCATCCATCTCATCGGGATAAAGAGCTCAAATTGTTGTTGATTGAACAAGGCAATCGATTTTTTTTGACTTAGTTTATTACTGATAAAATAGTTTCCATCGTAAGGTCGATCATCTTCCAATATATTTAGCTCTATTGTTCCTTTACTGTGGTAGTAATCCGGGACCAACAAATCAAAAACAAAACGCTGCCCTGCAAGGCCTTGATAGGTTTCTTGATCTACGCCCTTGGCTTGCAACTGAATATCATTTAGTGCCATTGGTTTTTGATAGGGATTGGTACTAAACTGATGTAGTAATAAGTTTTTGTAAAAAGGCGTTTTTAAAATCAGTTGAGGTGATAGATGAATGGATTGATGAAGAATATAATAGGGAACAAATACCCTAAATTGCTGTTTTATAGAGTCGTAAGTTAAGTCGATAGACTGCCCCGATTGAATATTGCTAGAATCGTCTGCTTCCCAAAATAGAAAGGGCATATTGTTATGTTTCTGCAAGCTAGGGAATCGCAGTTCGATTTGAGCAAAAGCAGGCAAAGGTTCGGTATAGCGAAAATTAAAATCATATAAAATACCAGAAACACCGTTGTGTACAAATGCAGACTGTTGCTGCACCGCTTCGGCATCAACAAGCATAGAGGTGCTGAGCTGCGCACTTTGCTGCACCTGCAATACGATATCGTTGGCTTTTAGTTGTAAAAGTACTTGTTGCACGTTTTTGAGGGCAGTATTTGGAATAAAATAACGGTATTGTGCTACAATACGATGTTCTATTTGTTTTCTATCTTTTTGGATAGTGATCCAGTCTTTGATAGGCAGTTGCGCTTCGTTCATCAATTGGACTCGTATCGACTTGCGTTTGTAATAGAGGGGTAAATCGTATGAAAAATCAACTTTGAGTCCTCTGACACCTTTGTAAAGATAGTTTTCGCTTGCTTCAAAACTAGTAGACAATGGTTTTCGCTCCAGCTTCTTAAGGGTAAACACCATGTTTTCAAGCCCCTTGATACGGCTTGTATCTTCATACAAAAATTGAAAGGGCCCTTCTTTATTTGGAATAGCTAAACAAGCGATCCGTTCGTTCTTGAGGGGATCGGTATCATACACACAAACGGCTAAAGCGTCATCATCGGTACATGTAGCTTGAAATTTATAGTCCTTGAGTATAAAACTATTGCGTTGAACCGGCCCCTTCATAAAGTCAGATTGACCAAGAATAAGTTGCCATTGTGGATCGGGTGCATAATAGTGAAGGCCAATAGGATTAGAATGATCGCCCTTACTTAAAGTAGCCGCTTTTAGGTCCAAAAATACATCGTAGATGCTCCCTTGTTCAAAGCGAGCCTTGCGCTGAAATAAATCGAACGTTCTTTTACGTTCGGATACTTTGACTTCGACATCGTGCATGCCCTGTTCGAGCGCAATACTACGATAGGGTATATAAATACTAAGAAGGGTATCTAAATTGGGTATAGAATCGATTCCAAGTGAATCAATTAATTGAACTAAACTATCCGAAACTTGGTATTCAAAAGATAATTGCCCTCGAGCAACCTCTTGACCCAAGGACCATAATTGCACTTCAAATCGTAATAGATCTTTATGAATTGCCAAAGGAAGGTACCGAAACTCTACGGAGATCCCTTTGCTTAGTACTCGCTGATTTGTATCCGCTTTTTCGACTTGAGTCAAGAGCTTAAAAGCACTTAGTTGGTAAGTATTTTGTGCTTGGATTGCAAGTGCACATAACAAGCATGCTATCGTCAGATAATTTCTAATTGTTATCATCTTCATCGTAATATACAGGTCTTACTTGATAACCTTTTTGTTTTAATAATCGTAACATTCCTTTAGCCCCGGCTAAATGTCCGGCTCCTACGGCAGCGAAAATACTATTATATTGGGCGAATTCCATAAATTGATGCACCATTGTTTGATTGCGATCATACAAAAGAACTTTGCGCATCGAGCCAATCGATTTTTTTGTTTTTTTGTACAACTTTTGAATATCTCTGCTGCGATACAAGACCTCGGCTCGTATAATTTCTTGGCGATAAGCGCTAAAATGAGTGGCTATTTTTTTTAGGGTTCTAGCTTGTTCTTCTATCGATAATTTTGAAAAGACTTGCAATTGGTCTTCAAATGTTTCTAATCCTAGCATGAGTTTTCCATTCGATTTGGCTATTCTGTACAATGCATGGTCGAGTGGGTACACTTCATCGTTTCTAAATTGTGCCTCCGCAATCATATTTATAATTATGATGGGCGAACGATATTGAAATAAATCCAATTGAAGTCCGGTTTCTCTACCAAAAACCTTGGCTAGCTTTTGGTAGATGCTCGGATTGATATAATGACCGATAGCCCTACCTTCGGGCAAAGTCGAGGCTCTTTCGAGGGCCATCATATCGGCATCATTCAAATCAAATTCGGCTGCAAAAGAGTTACAGGATTGAATATACTGTTCGAGTCGATCTATAGCCCTGAAAGCCGAACGATCACGCACGTGCATCGTTCCAAACAAATAAGAAGTTCCGGCAATATTGTTGCCATCAATTTGATACAAGAGGGTACTTTTGTTCATAGACTAATTAAAGTTAGAATCCTCGTCAATAATCTGGAAAGCCACTAAGACCTTTGACCGAGGGGCATAGCGTATTTTTAAGGTTGATTGTTCGTTCAAAACAGCATATACCGATGCCTCTACTTCAAACGTTTGATCGTTGGTGTACAAATAATAATAAGGCTGTAAACGATTGATATTGGATTTTTTTTTGGCATAAAGGAAGGTTTCTATTTGGCAAAGAGAACCCTCCGCCAAATCTGCTTTTATATTTTTGAATTTTAAATAATGTCGAATTGGATAATAAGCAATTCCTGCACTTAAAATAAGGGCTTGCATCAAAAATGCTGTTCGAGGAACTGCAAGGTATAATCCCCACGAAAATAGAAGCAAAAGTAGGGCCATGTTTCTGTAATAGGTCCAGCGACCATACGCCCTTAATAAGGCATTTTCTAGTATAACTGTATCGGCTTTTTCTAACATAAAATTTATTGGGGATGGTATAGCTTGACGGCTTTTTGCAATACTTCAAATTTATTCAGAGACATTCGTTTCAATTGTCGTTTATTAAACATCTTTAATTCATCCTTATAGGTTTCGCTGCTTTTAGTTACTTCAAAGGGCAACAGTGTTTCTATCCTAAGAGGGCCTTTCTGATCGAATTCTACAAAGTGAATATAGGTATCCGCATAGTCTGCAATTTGCCTACCTGCTGCATCTGCTTTGGTATATATAGGAGACAATGCATCCGGAAAACCCGAAGCCGGATGTAGTTTTCCATTGCGTTTGTGGAATAAAATTTGACCAAGTGGGACTTTTATGGCCCCGTGTTGTTGCAGCAATGTACCCGAGGCTTTTTCTATGGCCTTTATCCACAATGAAGCAGGCAATTGATCTGGAATACCGGTTGTAAAAGGGCGGTCGTCGTAGCCCATAGTATCGAATATGTATTGCAAGCTCAACATGAATAAAGCCGCGGTTGTATTCTCGACCCCTGCGTCGCCGTCCCATTTTTGTAACAGCAATAGGGCTTCTTCTACCTGTGGATAATCTTGAGCATCCATTTCGAAGAGTGTCGAAAGGCTGCCCCAGAAAGCAGAGTTTTTGGTCATTTTAGTATCAAATTTAAGGGCCTTAAATGCCTCAAAATCCCACTTGTCTCGGCCCTGCATCATTTCCATAAAACGATGCGAACGGTTGTTGTCCCCGTATCGTGTATCGGCATATTCTAATACTTCTTCCGAGCAATTATTGGCCACCAAGCAACTAGCATTCGTTGGCGTATTATTGGTATTAAAAACATAGCCGCAATCGGGGTCTTCAACCCTCGGAAGGGCATCTTGAGTATAATATTCTGTCCATAAATTAGCCCTAGTATTCCCGTCTAGAATACCTGAATAATCAAAATCAGTAGCTCTTTTCGGCAACATGCCGTTGCATAAGTACAGAATATGCCCAGCCTTATCGGCATACACTAAATTAAACATCGAATGCGCATTCATCGACAATGCCTTTTTGAAAGCATCAAAATCATCGGCCTTATTCATACGATAGTATTGTTCGCCAGCCCTGAGGTTGAAAAAAGCAGGACATCGTACGGAAAAGAATTGTTTGTCGGGTGATCGATAGGTAGGACCGTAAACCGACCAATAAGTCATCTTACGAACAGGAATTACTATTTTCCCGAGTCGAACCTTTAGCCAAACTGGTCTTTTTTCTAATTTGACATAAGCGCTATCCAAACGATAAAATAATTTTTTGTGTGGATGCATTTGTAGCCTAAAAACATCTACTTGATCGATGTGATTAAATGTTTTACCCCATCCTAAATGCTCGTTATTTCCCATAAAAACACAAGAACCACCCTGAAATAAAGCACCAGTGATGTTTAGGCCCTGCTGACTTTGCAAATGTGCTTCGTAAAATGAAAAAGGCCCATTGATTTGAAAATGAGGATTTATGGCCAAAAAAGTATGGCCACTTTGTGTTTTTGATGGAGCCATAGCGTAGGCGTTTGAACCCGCAGGCTTTGAAGGTATCGACTTGTCGTAGCCTCCTTCCATAATTTGGGTTACTTTTTCGACAGAACCAGAAAGTGCTGAAAAGCCAACAGTATAGGCTTTCAGGATATCTTCGGGTACAATTGGAAACGCTTTCTTGATGAGTACTTGATCGGGATGTTGTTTTGCATAGGCATTGATCCCTTGGCAATAGCCCTCTAAATATCTTATATATTCTTCAGAAATCTGTTCAATTTGTTCATCATAAGTTTTTTGAACATTTAATGAATGCACAAAAAAGTCAAAAGGGGCCCCCGTCACTCCCTCTTTTCTTCCCATCATTTGCTTGCCAATAATCAACAATTCTTGCATGGTTTCAAAGGCATCTTCGGCATTAGCCCAAGCCAAACCATAAGCGACTTCTGCATCAGTAGGTGCAAATATATGAGGTACACCCCAAGTATCCCTTGCAATTGAAATATTGATCGGGTCTATGCTATTTTGTTGAGCAATAATAGATGAAGACACGACCATTAGGTACAACATTAGAGCGTAAGATCGAAACCGCTGTTTACCAGGGTAAAAAGATATTAAAGGCATTAATTTATTTTTAAGAATATTGATAAAAATTGAAAAAAAATTATTTGAATATTTGTTGAATTATCTATAAAGTGTCAACAAATGACCACCCTGCGAATAATGACTTTTTAAAACAAAAAAGGATCACTAAAATTAATACATTTGTAACTAAGGATACTTAAGTATCTTCAAAAACAAAAAAAAAAAATAAAAAAAACAGTCATGGGAAGAAAAAGTAAAGCAGATGTTCGTAAAAAAGAGATTTTAGAACATTTTTATATCATACTCAGGGATGAAGGTTTTGAAAATGCATCCATTGCAAAAATAGCCAATATTATGGATGTAAATCCAAGCCTACTGATTCACTATTTCAAAACAAAAGAAGAAATGGTGGTTGCCTTTGTAAGTTTTTTGTTGGGCCGATACGAACTAACATTTAAAGACCAAATGATTGGCGCAGAAGATCCTAAAGTGAGGTTTAATAATATCATTAACATTATGTTTAGCGAGGATTGGTTTAATTTTTCTGACCAAACTGTTTTTTATGCCTGTTACTACTTATCAACCCGCTACCCGCGCATCAAGGATCGATTTAAAGAAATGTATACGCTGTTTAGAGAATTATTGATTCCGCAGGCACAATCTTGGATTGATGCAGGGGTTATCGCGCCACAAGACCCTGCGGACGTTGCCGATTTTTTGATAATCATGAACGAAGGACTTACCTACTATGACAAGTTGCTATCGGATCCTAC
>CAJQQM010000227.1 GCA_905480485.1 uncultured Aureispira sp. | reverse complement strand
AATCTCGTCCTCTTGTTCTTGCATTTCAACAAGACGTTGATTCCTCCACCAAATAAAGCCTACAACACTAATAAGTAGATAAGGAATCATTAATAAATAAATGATGCCCTTGTTGAGACCGGCTGCCATAGTACCTCCGTCTTTAAGATTAGATTCTGCCGACATTCGGCACATAGGACATTGAGCGTCCACGTAAAGAGTCAACAGGCAAAGAATGAGAATTGAAGCGATTACAAACAACTTTTTACACCTTGAATTAGAAGTCATAACGAACGATAATTGAACAAAATAAGGCAATATAGCAAGCTCAATATTTTAAGCGTAGTAGGGAGAAATCATAAGGTAGCAAATGACACCTGTTATAGAAACATACAACCAAATTGGATAGCTGAATTTCACAATTTTTTTATGCTTTTCAATTTGATTAGTATACCCATACAAAAAAGCAAATAATACAAAAGGTGCCTGGACAGCAGCTAAGACTATGTGTGTTAACAATATGGAGAGATAAACTACTTTAATTGTACCCGTTCCACCAAAAGTAGTGTGTTGTGCAGTAAGGTGATACATAATATAAACTACCAGAAAAAGCAGCGACAAAACCATTGATGTATAAATCATTTTCTTATGTAATTGTATATTTTTACTTTTTGCAGCAAACAAGGCGGCAATCAATAAGACCGTACAGCTAGCGTTGAGTATAGCGTTCGTTAAGGGTAGTAAATGCACATCAAAGGGCCACTCAAAATTAGTGAATTTAAATTGAAACATAAAGGCCACTACCAAAGGAAGAACCACGGATAGTACAATAACCAACAGACGTAGTTTTTTGTAAGTAGTTTGATTTTCTATTGAATCATTCATGTTGTATAGTTAAAAATTTGTTGGGAATTGAAATACGTTTAATAGAGCTTTTCATCTTCTTTGAAAACAATTGATTTGCGTTGTTTAGAAGGCATAATTACAGCCATATTTTGCAATAATTTCAATTTATCTTCACGAATACTAAGATTGTAATGTTCGCACAATAGCGGGCCTTTCATATAATCTCCTGAATCATCCTTTCTCGATACCCTTCCATCAAGTAAAACTAAAGATGAACAGTAGCCCGCATCTTCAAATCGATATTGCTTTAGAAAGTCAACATCCGAGAACTTCCAAATTGAAGTATCAAGTTTCCAGGCTTGAACACATGAATCTAAGGAATTGACTGCATCAAAAGAATTAGCCGTATGTATTAACACAATCATTTTATTATTGTCTTCATCACTAAAGTAGGTTTGAACCGCTTTGAGAGAATCTATAATATCAACAATAGGAACTTTACATTGTTCATTCCATGATGCCGATAAAATCAATCGTCCCTTAAGGGTTTTGTTGTTGATCGTATCTTCGAGCAATAAACTTAAACTGTTGTAATCAACACGGATTGAATCAGCTAGAAAGCGCATTTCAGAGCGCATATCTTTATATTTGTCTAATCCAGATTTTGAAAAATAAACCGTAAGTAAGGGTAAGGCAAAAACAAAAACACAAAAGACTAAAGCCCCGATAAAGCTTTTGTTGGATTTTTCTGACATTTGATATAATTAATAGCTTTTGAAATAAAAAAAGAAAGTGCCCTGAGACTTAATAGCACAGAACACTTTCTTTATTAAGTATGTCTCAGTAATTACTTAAATGAAAGCTGTTTACTTAGTTTTTCGTCTTTAAGCATGCCCGTTTCGGTAGAAGGTGCTTCAGCTTCTTCAACTGCAGCCGGACGTGCATCTTTTACGTAGTTACGGTTGTGTCTAGCATGGTCACCTTCCCACAAGAAAGCAATAACACCCCAAACCAATAATAACATTGGCATCACTACTGTATATGCCATGCCACCTATCTCAGCACCTAAATGCATAAAAATACTAACGATGTAATAGGCTTTGTATAAACTTAAGGCAATCATTAGCGGCACCATCAAAGCTGCGGGCCATGTGTGCCCCTCAATTAGATGACCGTTTCCAAGCAAAGCAACCCCTACTTCCAAGAAGGTAACAATTAATAAAATGATAAACCCTTTTAACCCTACACTGATATCGCTTTTACGTTGTTCTTCAAGTGTCAAACCAGGCGTATGTCCCATGATAAATAAATTTTTGTTGTTAAACGTTTTTTATAGTTTGTTTGTGTTCTTAGATTATATTAGGTAGAAAACCAAAAAGACAAATACCCATACTAAATCTACAAAGTGCCAGTATAAGCCTACCTTTTCAACCATGACATGACCGTTTTTGCGCTTAGCATAAAACCCTGACCAAGTATTGAGCGCGATCACTAATAATATGACCAATCCCGAAAATACGTGGAAGCCGTGGAAGCCTGTTATGAAGAAAAATAAAGCTCCAAAAGCAGTTGGACCCATTGGCTCGGCAACAACAGCATCTGTACCTGTTATCTGATAAGCACCTGGGAAATAATTTCCGTTCTGATAGGCAATTAAATAAGAGTCTCCCTTCAGAAATGACTTGCCAGTTTTTGTTTCAGCGGTGGCATG
>CAJQQM010000226.1 GCA_905480485.1 uncultured Aureispira sp. | reverse complement strand
AATAAAAAGGCAATCGAGCATAGGTACTGTCATCAAAATCGATATATTTCAAATACGCATCTGCAAAATAAGCCCCTTCTGACTGTCCAACTTTGGCATGATTCTGAAAACTCTGAAAGCTATTAAAAGCCATAATTCTAGCCAATTCAGTATTTGTTTTTTGTAGAGAATCCAATAAATCTAATTTGATTTTATCTTCAGAAGCCATCTTGGCGCGAATATCATTTCGCTTGGTAGCATTGGTTTTGGCTGCATTATAATCGGTAACCAAGCCCATGTATGCTTGATTTTGTTGCTGTATACGCTCCATCAAGACATCTAATGCCTGATTCAAATCAGACACTTTAGGAGCTAGGCTACTCAAGCTAGACCCTTTGGTCTCGAGCAGTATAGTAGGTTCAGTACCCATCAAGAAGGGCTTCAAATCACTCAAGCTTGTACCAACATAATACATTCCACTCGGCATAGCAGAAAGGGTAAAGTTGGCCGTCCATCCATTGGCAGTTTTGTTGAAGGCTACCTTATTGATTTCTTCGGCCTGAATCGCATTCCAAGCATAAAGGCGCAGCGTATCGAACGAAACAAGCGTGTCGAGTACGCGCACTTCAAGTTGAATTGATTTAGGAAGTTTGGAAGACAATTTGTTGGTAGAACAGGCTGAATATATCAAAACCAGAACGGTCAGTAGTATAAATGAACGCATCATTTTCTTGAATCTTTTTTTATTTTACAATAAGCCAAAGATACATTATTAGAAGCACAATCAAGAAAAAAAACAGCGCTTAAAAGAGAGGGACGCAATACCAGGCGCTTCTAGAGTTTTTTATCTTTTTCATCTAAGAAACTGAGCAATCCTTTGATCATCATGACCATTGATATAAAAATAAAATACGTAAGAAATAACACTAAGTAAATACTGCGGTAGGGCTTGGCCTCGTGAATGGATAATCCCGAGAGGAGTACCGAAAACAGGCCTAACAACAAAAACATCCCCAAAAAAGTGTATATAGACTTAACCAAGTATTTTTTGTAATCCTCTATAAATATGCTAACCGTGTTGGTCATCACCGAATACAACAACAAAAAGCTAGCCGATATCAACCATATCGTAATAGGTTCTTTGGCGATAAACTTAGCCCCAATCATTAGCACCAACGAACTTAAACCAAATAATCCTGCCTGAAAGGGTGGATACTCATTAAACTTTTGTTGAAAATTGTTCATTGTATTGGTTTTAGTAGCTATGAATAATTAAGTAACGGCACCTTGACAACTCGACCCTGCACCTGCTGTGCAGCCGTAACAATGTTGACCGGTTTCGATGTTGCGATGTTTTAGTTGTTGCAAATTAAAATCTTTGATATGTTTGGGAACCTTCGACTCAACTGGCATTTCAAGCATCTGATTAAAATCGCAATCGTATAAATAACCATCCCAAGAAACAGAAATAGTATTCTTACACATAACGCCTTGTGCAGCACTACTGTTAAAATTATCGAGTAACAACTGCATGTAATCATCAAGTTTGTTTTCTTCGAGTAGGTAATCCAAAAAACGACTGATGGGTAAATTGGTGATGGTATACAATTGGTTAAATTGAAGTTGATAGTTTTCGAATAAGACCTTTTTGTAGTCTACTTGCAGTTTTGCCTGTGAACCCGGCAAAAAAGCACCGCCTGGATTGTATACTAAATGTAGTAAGAGTCCGGAGTCCACTTGTCCGTAGCCTAATTGGTTCAGTATCTTGAGGGCTTTAATCGATCGTTCGAAGGCATGATCACCTCGTTGCTTGTCGGTATTGTCAGCTGTGTAGCACGGCAATGATGCAATGACTGTTAATCGATGTTTTTTGAAAAATGCCGGATAAGTTTGGTAGTGTTTGTTGGACACCAATATGGTTAGATTAGACCGCACGATTATCTCGATCGTTGAGCTTATCGATCGTATTTGTTCCACCAACCATTGGAAATTGGGATTCATCTCAGGGGCCCCTCCTGTTAGGTCAACAGTGGTTGCACCCGCCCTTCTAATGGCTTCTAAACAATATTCTAAGGTACTGCGTTGCATAATCTCTTGGCGATCAGGCCCCGCATCTACATGGCAATGTGCACAAGTCATGTTGCACATGTACCCAAGATTGATCTGAAATATATCTAGTGCAGTTGCTTTGAATTCAACTGAAGCAGTGGACGAGAGCTTCGATTGAAAGGTTGGTATATGCTGCAGAGTCTTTTCTAAGATAGTTTTTTGGATAGAAGTCTTAGATAATTCATGATTTCTTTTGTGTAGGGAAGATATTTTCATAATATGATTACGTTGACTGTCAATAATCAACAAATTTAAACATTTATACTATTCTAAATAATTTAAATCTAAAAAGGTTTAGAGAAGGGTCTAGTTTCTTGCTTTGGTATTGCACAATAGCTAGATGCTTTTTTGTGATAACTACAGTATTAACTTACTAAAATTTTTTTGGCGCTAGCGTATTTAACGACTTCGACATTCTATGTAGCGCCTTACTATTTTTGCTAAAAATGCAAATTCTTGATAGCTTGGATGGGCTACTACTGCACTTGTGATATTTTTAAACTAAAGTTCTATTAAATAAGTTCTATATATTATCTTTAAAGCTTATTAAACAAGGTTATCGTAAAGCAGGACTAAACTACCAAAAATGGATTCCAAAGAATTTCGAAAACAAGCGCATCAAATGGTTGATTGGATGGCAGACTATTTCGAAAACATCACAAAATATCCGGTTAAATCTACCGTTAAACCGCAAGAAGTACTACAACAATTACCGGACAAAGCACCACAAGAAGGTGAATCTATGGATAAAATATTCAACGATTTCTTGAATATTATTTTGCCCGGCATGACGCATTGGCAACATCCAAATTTTTTGGCTTATTTCCCTGCCAATACCTCTTATGCATCTATTTTAGGAGAAATGATTACCGCTACTCTCGGTGCACAATGTATGATATGGGATACTTCACCTGCGGCCGCAGAATTAGAACAGCGTGTCACGGAATGGCTCAGAGATGCGATGCAATTACCAGAATATTTTAGTGGAGTTATACAAGATACCGCCTCTACAGCTACCCTTACAGCGCTCATCACCGCTCGAGAAAAATTTAGTAATTTTCAGATAAATGAGCACGGTTTACGCAACGATCTGCTCAGAGTATATTGCTCGGAAGAGGCACACTCCTCCGTTGAAAAAGCAGTTAAAATCATGGGACTCGGCCGTCAAAGTTTAGTAAAAATAAAGACCGATTCCCATTTAGCTATGTCCGCCGAATCATTGCAGTTGGCCTTAGAGGAAGATCTTAAAAAAGGCTATAAACCCTTTTGTGTGGTGGCTGCTATTGGTACCACAGGCACTACAGCAGTTGATCCGCTCCAGAAAATTGCGAAGCTTTGCCAAAGCCACAATATTTGGTTGCATGTAGATGCAGCTTATGCAGGCCCCTTGTTGTTGCTACCCGAGTTTCAATGGATGATAGAGGGCATCAATCAAGTCGATAGCTTGGTTTTTAATGCTCACAAATGGTTATTTACCAATTTTGATTGTTCGATTTACTTTGTGAAAGATAAGGATAGTTTAATCAAGAGCTTTGAAATATTACCTGAGTACCTTAAGACAAACTCAAGGGGCAAAGTGAACGATTATCGAGATTGGGGCGTACCCCTTGGCAGACGCTTTCGAGCGCTTAAGCTTTGGTTTGTTCTAAGGAACTATGGAATAAAAGGGATTCAGCAAAAACTTCGAGAACACAATCGCTTGGCAGGGATATTTGCCGAATGGATAAAAGAAGCACCAAATTTCGAAATATTAGCCCCGGTCAATATGAATTTAGTTTGTTTTAGGTACTTCGACATTGCACTTTCGGAAGAAGCGGTTAATGAAGTTAACAAACAACTTATGAATAAGCTCAACCAATCGGGTGAAGTTTATTTGACCCATACCAAAATAGGCAACAAAATAGCCCTACGCGCTTGTTTTGGACAGACTTATCTAGAAAAAAAACATGTTGAGTTTTGCTGGAAAAGTATCCAATCTTGGGTACAAAAAACAAAAATTGAACAGCATTAAAAGCTGAATTCAAATTTCAAGACTAATCAACCTTTCAAACGAATATATATGCAACATCAACGAATCTTGGACGAGGTAGCAAAAACGAGTATTCAACTTATGCTAAAGGAAACATTTTATGGGCATTTCTTTACAAGTATACTCAAAGATGTTTCTGAAAAGACGGGTTCAATTGCCACTACAATAAGCAACAAACAGCTCATTAAGCTTATTGTTAACCCCAACTATTGGGATAATGATTTAAAAATAGATGGCAATGAACAAGGCACCAAAAACCTACGTTACGGAGCTATTAAACATCAAATTTTACATATTGTCTTCAAACATGCCCTGAGGTTTCAAGAATTTGGCAACAAAAAACTCTTTGGAATCGCCTCAGATTTGGCCGTAAATCAGTATGTACAATCCGACCAACTGACCGAAGATGCCATTCGTATGGAAGACTTCCCCGATTTTAAACTTACTAGAGGACAAAGCATCGATTATTATTACAAGCACTTGTCAGACCAATTAGATAGTATGCAAGATAGTTCGGGCGGAAGTGGAGGAAGCGACGACTCGGACCAACAAGAAGGGGACAGTAATTCCTCCTCTGCTGATGGCTTTAATGAATCGCAACGCAAGCTCAAAGATTTGATGGAATCGGAAGATAACGAACAACTTGAACAACACAAATTCTGGAATGATTTCGAAAAATTATCGAGTGCTGAACAAAAAATGATTGAAGCCGCAGTCAACGAATCAATTGTTAATTCTGTTTCGCGTATTAAAAGTAGAGATTATGGCAAATTACCTGGTGGGCTGCAACAATACATCAACTTATTGATGGATGCCCTAAAGCCGAATATAAATTGGCGACGAATCCTTCGAATTTTTACCGCTAGTAGTAGCCGTACTAGGCTCAAAAACACCATAAGACGACCCTCTAAACGCTATGGTACTACCCCGGGCATAAAAATTCAGAGCAAACAAAAAATTTTAATTGCTATCGATACCTCAGGATCAGTCAACAACGAAGAACTTCGAGAGTTTTTTGGAGAGATTTATTATATTTGGAAACAAGGTGCAGAGATTTATATTGTAGAATGCGACACCCACATTCATAATCAATATAACTATAACGGTCGACCTCCCGAAGTAATTAGCGGCAGAGGTGGAACTGATTTTAATGCTCCAATTCAATTTGCAAACGATATTTTTCAACCGGATGCCCTCATATATTTCACAGATGGTTTTGCGGCAGCACCTTCAGTTTATTGTAGAAAACCGATTTTGTGGATGATAACAAGTCAAGGTATAGAAGACGCTAAGTGGGATTTTTTACCCGGCAGAAAAGTGAAGATGATTCAACAATTAAGTAATTAAGCAATTACTTTTATAACGCTTTGTCGGCATCATTCCTATTCAACACATCAAAGAGTAATTCCTTGGCCCTAAATAATTGGGCTTTTACTGTTCCGATTGGTAACTTAAGTTCGTCCGCAATTTCTTGGTAAGACAGCTCTTCAAAGAAACGCAATTCTATCATTATGCGGTATTTATCCGTCAATTTGTTCAATAGTGTACGCATAATGTGTTTGCGTTGTTGACGAATGTACCGTTCTTCTGGATCAAGCGTAGAAGATTTAAGATTGTTAGAAAAATCTTGATCGCCATTTTTTTCGAGTGGATCATCAATCGATAACATCTTTAAGCGTTTTTTACGCAAAAAATCGATCCCATTATTAGTGGCAATTTTAAATAACCATGTACTAAATGCAAAATTGGGCGTATAGGTATAGAGTTTGCGGAAAGCTTTACCGAACGCTTCAATCGTAAGGTCTTCTGCATCATCGTGGTTGTGCACCATTTTAAACATGGTATGATAAATAGAATCACGATAACGTTCTAATAATTCAGCATAAGCTAATTGATTGTTATCATCTACGGCCTTGCATACAAGTTCGTAATCTTCTAATGCTCTATCTGACAAATTTTTGTTCATGTATACGGCTTCTCTTGTGTTGGGTAGCTTGATGTTGAGCAATTATTTCCACTTCGTGATTTGTTTTGTTTGAAGCGCAGGTGCAAAAAACAAATAATAAAAAGGCAACAGAGCATCGAATAAAAAAATAAAGCCAAAAAATCTCTGTTGTTTTGTTTTGTACATAAAGTGTAGGAATACCTGCACCACTAACAATAACCGCATCATAATTATCACTAAAAAATTAAAATTCCAAATATTTGAACCAATAAAAACAAATATACCTATATAATGTAGAAAATGCGATCCGGAAATAGTCGCCAAAAGTAGCTTATGTTTGAGTTGGTAGCGGTGACTAACGGAGTAATGCCGTCTCTTCTGCCTGACTAAATCAAGCCATCCGGCAGGAGGCATAGAATACATAAAAGACTCACTGTCAATGCACAAACTAAGGTCATTGGCTTTAGCAGCTTCGTTTACAAACAAATCGTCATCACCTGCTGTTAGATCTTGGTGCTTATCAAAATTTAAAAACTTTCCATATTCAGACTTTTTATACATTATATTTCTACCAACCCCCATATACGGAATCTTCCATATTGCGGAAGAAAAATACTGAATAGCTGTTAACATGGTTTCGTAACGTACCCAAAATGACAAAAAACTAGGGCAGGGCCAAGATGGTCCATAGCCTAAAACCATACTATTTTGGTCTTGCTGTGCCTGTTGCATCATCTTGTTGACCCATTGATTAGAACTAGGCCAACAATCCGCATCGGTTAGCAAAAGCCAATCATACTGACTCGATTGAATACCCAATCTTAAGGCTTGTTTTTTACCCATTTGCTGTTTTTGCTCTACTCGAAGCAGCTTTAAATAATTGTATTTAGCCTGCAAACGGTGAATAACCGACCTAGTTTCATCGTTCGAAGCATCATCAACAATAATTATTTCAAACAAAGGATAATCTTGTTGTAGTATAGATTCTAAGTTTTTTTGTAAATTGGCAGCTTCGTTACGTGCACAAATTATGATACTGACGGCAGGCTTCTTAAATTTGGCCGCATTCAGCTTCATTTTCTGCCAGACTAAACGCTGAAAAAACAGTCCCCAGAAGAACAACTGAAGGCAGGTAAACACTAACCAAAATGTGTAAAAAATATCCATATAAATCGGCGTAAAACCCATTTTAAAAGCAAGCTCAATAATTCAAATGCAAGATAAGCTAAATTAAAGAGAGTGTTCAACCTTATACAAAATTCAAGCATGAAATTTGACTTAATTGCTCAAGATACTCCATCAAAAGCCCGTGCAGGCCGATTAGAGACAGCACATGGAACGATTGAAACACCAATTTTTATGCCGGTAGGTACTATTGCCTCTGTCAAGGGAGTACATCAACACGAACTTACCCAAGACATCAAAGCACAAATTATATTGGGCAATACCTATCATCTTTATTTACGTCCCGGAACGGATATTCTAGAAAAGGCAGGCGGTTTGCATAAATTCAACGGATTTGATAAACCAATGTTGACCGACAGTGGTGGTTATCAAGTATTTTCTTTGGCACATCGGCGCAAAATAAAAGAAGAAGGAGCTACTTTTTCATCGCACATAGATGGTTCTAAGCATTTATTTTCACCAGAGGGTGTTATGGATATTCAGCGTAAAATCGGCGCTGATATAATAATGGCTTTCGATGAATGCACCCCCTATCCCTGTGATTATAAATATGCCAAAAGATCGATGCACCTGACCCACCGTTGGTTAAAAAGGTGTTGGAATCGTTTTGAGTCGACGCAACCTCTGTACGGGTACGAACAAGCTTTATTCCCGATTGTTCAGGGGTCGGTTTACAAGGATTTGCGAAAACAATCAGCTCAGGTCATTGCATCTTATGATAGTGTGGGTAATGCTATCGGTGGTCTATCGGTGGGTGAACCCCACGAGGATTTGTACGAGATGACAGATATTGTATGCAGTATCCTACCCAAAGAAAAACCACGCTATTTGATGGGGGTAGGAACTCCCGTGAATCTATTAGAATGTATTGCACTAGGCGTGGATATGTTTGACTGTGTACTTCCTACCCGCAACGCAAGGCATGGACTAATTTATACCCGTGAAGGGAAAATCAATATCAAAAATAATAAATGGAAAGACGATTTTTCACCGCTAGACCCTGCAGCAACAAATCATACCTCCACTTTTTATAGCAAGGCTTATGTTCGTCATTTATTTCAATCTAAAGAGCTTCTAGGCCCACAAATAACCTCTATCCACAACCTAGCCTTTTATTTAGATTTGATGCGAGAGGCAAGAGAACGCATAAAAGATGGCAGTTTTCTGACTTGGAAAAACGATTTGGTAACTAAGCTTGACCGTCGTCTGTAATTTATGACCCCCTGTAGGTGGAATAACCGAATGGATTGAGCAATAAAGGTACGTGATAATGCTCGGTATCTTTGGTTACAAAAGTAACGGCTACTTCAGGATAAAAGGCAGAGATTCCTTGTTTTTGAAAATAATCTTGTGTGTGAAACAATAATTTGTAGCTACCAGGATCAAGTACAACACCGGCATCTGTCAAATTTTTGACCCTATCATCAGCATCGGTTGTATCAAACCCAATGAGCAACCACTGTTCTGCTTTTAGTTGGTACAAATTGATTTTAACCCCCGCCGCAGGTAGGCCAAGGCTTGTATCTAGGATATGACTGGTAAATTGACTCATGCGAATAATTTTTGAATTCTTAATCTAGTAATTTTGTGTTGTTCGGCCGCTGCAATTTCTAATTCACGATCCGGTGGATTGGGCAAACGCGCGCACAACAAATCTAACATTTGCTGAGCAGTTTTGCCCGTCGCAAAAACAATAAAAATAAAGCCAAATTTATTTTCGTAATCGGTATTGCCTTGTGCTAACTTGCTAATAAGCTCAAGAGAGGCATCTTGCACCAACTCTTGTTCGTTGCCAGCCCATTTTTTAGTCGCCCTAAATTTTTGGGCCAAAGAATCAACATCTCCAATTTTTGGATGCCCTAAGAAGGCTTCCAAATAATCTTTTTGACCGCAGCTAGCCCAAATAGCATCCGCTTGTTGAAGGAGTGCATCTACAGACCTAAAAGGAGCCGATTGAGCAAGGCTTTTATACCATTTAGTAGCAGCACAACATTGCTCAAACTTTAGAGCACGTTCGGCTTCAGTAAGCTGATTTAATTGTTCTAAATTCATCATTTAAACTAATTTACATCTGTAGCTTATGTCCAAAAATACGCATCCTACTTATCCCTCCATCTGGGAAAATATTAAGACGAACATGCGAAAAAGCAGCGGTTGTATCCAAATCAAAATAATGTTCGTGATGCGCTTGAAGTTTCTGCTTTGGCAGTACCTCTGTCCATTCAAAGCTATCAATATTTTCGTTCGTTACTTCAATAGTATCGTCAAGCATCAAAGCATCAATCGAACAGGTATCCGGATAATTGCCTTTAAAATGACAAGTATCGATAAGCGCTTGTTTCAAATGACCAGCATGGGCTAATTTAACAACAATCCAATCTCGATTACCAAGTGTTCTGTTGCGTTTGGTTTCCCATCCATCACCCATATTTACACCTCTACCGGGCATAATAAGATTATCCATGTGACTAAAAAACATATCATTACAGCACAAGGCCCGAGCGCCCATTGTCGCTGCAGCCAAATCTAGGCGTTCGTCAGAATTGTACTGATTCCAGTCTGTCTGAACCTCGCCATACACTTTAAATCTCGCAACCCCTCCATCCGGATAAATATGCAGTTTGAGATGTGTATAAAGATAATCCGAGAACATATCTATATAATGCTGAGAACCAGGATCTAGGGCAGTTTTTTTAACCAAAGCATCCCAGTCATCATGGGCTAGAAGGGTTTCAACGTCCGTATCCATCGGCAGCTTGCAGCCCTCTACGGATGCAAAAGGGGGATGGTTACCCAAAAAATGATTGGTATCTATATCCAAACCTCTAAGGGTAGCTGCGGCCCCTAATTGAATAATACAAAAATCGTGTCCTTCTGTCCGTTTTCGACGCGATTCCCATCCATCCATCCACTTACCATATTCAGTGTATTTATCTTCTATAAAAATGCCTCTTCCTGGTTTTAATAAATTTTGAACAGGGGCAAAAAAATCGTCCGTGCAGTAGATAACCTTAGCACCGAAACTTTCAGCGGCTAGGTTTTGTAGTTGAACAAATTCGGGTGTCATAATATAAAATACTGTATTTGACCGTCATAAAAAAATAAGAATACGCAAAAATGCAAAGATTTTTTCAATTATAAAAGTAATTTACAATCGTAATAAATCCCCACAATTCCTGGCTACAAGTTTTGTGGGTTCAAAGACTTTCGTCCCTTTAATGTAGGTAGCCACTACCTGCCCTTGAAGTTGCTGATTTTCGTAGGGTGACAACTTATGCCTTGCTAAAATGGTGGACCGAGTAACTTCAAAAAATTGGTTCGCCTGCCAGACCACAATATCTGCATCATAGCCCTTAGCTAAACGCCCCTTAGAGGCCGCATATCCGATAAATGCAGCCGGTGCTTCGCAACACAAACGACGCATATCTTCTAGCTTTAACCCAAACTTCTGACCTTTTGTCCACAAAGCAGGCAAACTGTATTGAATGGCAGATATCCCGCCCCATGCATCGAGCAAATTTCCACTATCTAGTGCTTTAATACTTGGTGGTGCCGGCGAGTGGTCTGAACCAATAAAATCTATGCTACCATCTAAAACCGCTTCCCACAAGCGCTCATTATTTTCCTTTTCTCTAATAGGAGGAGCACATTTAAAGCGGGTATCATTGTTAGGGATATCCTCTGCATTAAAGTATAAGTAGTGCGGACAGGTTTCTACTGTCAAAGGCACTGAAGATGCCTTAGCTGAGCGAATTAGAGGTAATGCTTGGGCTGAAGACAAATGAACTATATGCGTTGGATGTTGATAAAATCGAG